>CAMWSI010000279.1 GCA_947176875.1 uncultured Bacteroidales bacterium | reverse complement strand
GTAATCAGACACAACAAGGCGGCCTCGCGGCTGTTGGGCATGGAAGGCATCCTGCACCTGCGGCAGATAGAGCGCATCAGCGGCGAGTTGGCGGAGGCTGTTTCGGGGCCTGTGTACACGAATGCGCAGACGGTGGCTTTCAACAACGAGCGGGGCAGGGTTCGATTTTCGGTGCGGGTGTCTCTTATGCGCACCGCCCAACAGGAATTGCGTATCGTGGCCTTGAACGACATCGAGAACGAATTGGACGAGAAAGAGGTGAACGCCTGGATCAGGCTCACGCGCGTGCTCACCCACGAGAGCATGAACGCTGTAACGCCGCTCACTTCCTTGAGCGAGACGCTGCTGGAAGGCTATCGGCAAACGGACGACCGGCTGCGCGACGGCTTACAGACCATACGCGACACGGGGAAGGGGCTGCTTTCGTTCGTGGAGTCTTACCGGAAGTTTACGCATCTGCCCGAGCCCGAACCGGCTCCTTTCTACGTACGGGGGTTCCTGCAAAGGATGCTGGAACTGCTGCGGCATCAGCCGGTATGGCATCCCGGTATCGAGGCGAGGATCCATGTGGAGCCTGCCGACCTGATGGTGTATGCGGATGAGCGGCTCATAGGGCAGGTGGTGCTCAACATCCTCAGGAACGCTTGTCAGGCGATGGGAGAAAGGGGGGGCAAACTTCTTCTCCACGCTTACGCAGAGGAATCGGGCGCGGTTCGAATCGATCTGGGTAACAACGGCCCGGTCATAGAAGCCGCCCTGATGGAAGACATTTTCCTGCCATTCTTCACCACCAAGCCCGACGGCAGCGGCATAGGCCTGGCGGTGTCCCGTCAGCTGATGCACCTCTGCGGCGGCTCTATCCTGCTGCATTCGGACGAGAACCTTACAACCTTTACCTTGCTTTTTCCGTAGGGGATGGATGTTGGTTAAAAAAACGCATAAGATGCAAGATTGTTTATTGCTTACGTCTGTGCCCGGCCGAGGGGCGCCATTAAACGCCAAGAAACTTCCCGGCTCGCCGATTGCGTATTTCGTAAGCGATGCGGGACATGCCGAGTGGGTGCTATCCGCTTCTGATTGGATGCGGCCGTATAGACGATCCGATGGCTTTGGAGGCCTTGATGGCATGGCAGGCGGTGGAACCGGACTGCCGGAGCGTCGTTTTTGAAAACGCGGGGCATTGCGTCAATATGGATGTGCCGCAGGCGTTCAACAGAACGCTTGAAGAGTTTTGGGAAACGGCAAGCACCCCGGATGAATCATAAATATAGCCCGCGTTCTGCCTGTGCGGGGATCGTTGTCCGTTTTTTAGACACCCGTTGTCTAAAAATTAGACACTTCTCTATTTTTTTTTATTTCACATAAACTTGATTTCGTAAATCTTACATATTTGGCACGCCGGTTGCTCAGGATACGGCCAGTTGGTTTGGATTCAGTCCCTGCGCGCCGGAGCCGGTTCTTCCGGTTCTGGTGATACGGGGAGAAAAACAGAGAGAAATGAAATCAAGTAAACGGCAGTTGCGATATATTTGGGGCTGGATGGTATGCGGATGCCTTTTCCCGGTGCAGCTTGTGGCATCCCCCGATACCCTTTCGGTATGGAAGATGGAAGACTGTATGCGCTTCGCCGCCGAGAATTCGTATGCGGTAAAACGCCAGCGGTATGAAACGGCATCCCTCAAGGCCGACCGCGACGAGGCCATCGCCTCCTTTTTCCCTTCGGTGAGCGGATCGGTGGGTGCGCAGTACAGCTTCGGGCGGTCGATCGACCCTACCACTAACACCTACAGCAATGTGCGTACCTTCAATAATTCCTACGGACTTTCCGCCTCCCTGCCGCTTTTCAGCGGAGGCCGCTATGTGAAGCAATGGATGCTGGCTTCCTCCAACCTACAGATGGGAAAGAACGAGATAAGACGCTTGGAGGACGAGGCGGCCACGAACGCGATGCAGGCCTTTGTCGATGCGGTCTATTACCGGGAAACGATGCGCCTCTCGGCCCTGAAATTGGAAGAGAGCGAGCGAAACCTGCACAAAGTGCGGCGGGAAGAGGAATTGGGCCTGCGCGGCAAGGCGGATATAGCCCAGTTCGAGAGCCAGTTGGCAGCCGACGACTACGACCTGACCCGCCAGAGCAACCTTTACCGTACGGCCTTGCTCTCCTTGAAGCAGGTGATGAACTATCCGGTGGAGAAAGACTTGGAATTGGACGGCACTTTGCCCGATATTCCGCTCACACTGCCCGGAGAGGATGCCGATGATATTTACGAGCGAGCCAAGACCTCCACGCCCGCGGCCTTGCAGGCCAAGTACCGCTTTCGGGCGGCGCAGCTGGAATATAAGATGCGGATAGGGGCGATGATGCCCGACATCTACGTGAAGGCTGGCTGCAACACCGACTATATAGACGGCTACACGCAGAGTTTCAAGAAACAGTTTCGCAACAATATGGGCGAGTACGTGGCGGTGGGTGTGAATATACCCATCTTCAATGGCTTGAGTCGCAACACGGC
>CAMWSI010000278.1 GCA_947176875.1 uncultured Bacteroidales bacterium | reverse complement strand
CACGATGCCCATGTCGGCCACCTCGAAAATCGGCGCGAACTTGTCTTTGTTCACGGCGATAATCAAATCGGCGCCTTCCATGCCGGCCAAGTGTTGGATCGCGCCGGAAATCCCCAAGGCGAAATACAGGTCCGGACGCACGGTCTTACCCGTCTGCCCTACCTGACGCGCGTGTTCCGTCACGCCGGCATCCACCATCGCGCGCGAGGACGAAACCTCGCCGCCAAGCGCTTCCGCCAAGGCTTCGAGCTTCTTGAAGCCCTCGGCCGAGCCGACGCCGCGGCCGCCGGAAACCAAGACCTTGGCCGCCGTGATATCCACGAGGTTCTTCTGTTCCTTGACCACCTGCTGCACCTTGACGCGGAACTTGCTACGGTCGAAGTTCACGTTGAACTCCTCCACCGTACCCTTGCGCGCGGCGTCGGCCGGCTTGGCCATCATGACGCCCGGACGTACCGTGCTCATCTGCGGACGGTTCTCGGTACACATAATCGTGGCCAGCAGGTTGCCGCCGAAAGCGGGCCGCGTCATCATCAGGTGATGCGTTTCGGCCTCGATATCCAGTTCCGTACAGTCGGCCGTCAGACCCGTCTGCAAACGCGCCGCCAAGCGCGGCCCGAGGTCGCGGCCAATCGTCGTGGCGCCCAACAGCAGGATGCCCGGCTTCTTGGCGTCCACAATGGCCTTGATGGCCTGCGCGTAAGGTTCGGTCGTATAGACGTCCAAATCCGGATCATCCACCAAAAGCACCTCATCCGCACCGTGCGCGATGAGCGTCTGGGCCAGATCCTTGATGCCCGAACCCAGCACGACGGCACACACCTTTTCGTTCAGGGCGTCGGCCAAATCGCGGGCCTTGCCCAGCAATTCGAGGGCGACATTCTGTATCTTGCCTTCCCGTTGTTCGGCAAATACATAAACGTTTTTATAATCGGCAATATTCATGATGTCTTCCTCCTTAAATGATGTATTTTTCTTTCAGTTTATTGATAATGAGTTCGACGGCCTCTTTCTCATCCACCTCGAACACCTTACCGGCCGCCTTGGCGCCCTTCGTGAACGACTTTTTGACCTTGGTCGGCGAGCCGCTCAGACCGAGTTCGGAAGGATCGACCTTAATCTTGTCGGCCGTCCAGATTTCCACTTCCTTGCCGTAAGCGTCGCAGATGCCGCCCACCGTCATATAGCGCGCCTTGTTGGCCGAAGCCAATACGGTCAACAGGCAGGGCGTATCCACCTTGCAGATATGATACCCCTCTTCGGTCTGCTTACGCACGGTCAGCGTCTTCTTGCCGTCGTATTCCAAACCTTCCACATAGCTGATCTGCGGCAGGTCGAGCCATTCGGCGATTTCCGGTCCCACTTGCGCCGTATCGCCGTCTATGGCCTGGCGTCCCGTGATGATCAGGTCGTATTCCAATTCCTTGAGCGCGCCGGCCAAAGCCTTGGACGTGGCCAACGTATCGGCGCCGGCGAACTTGCGGTCGGTCAGCAGAATCGCGCGGTCGGCGCCCATCGCCATCGCTTCGCGCAGAATGTCGTCGGCCTGGGGCGGTCCCATCGTGATGACCGTCACCTCAGCCCCGTATTTGTCTTTGAGCTGCAACGCGTATTCCAGACCGCCCTTGTCGTCCGGGTTCATGATGCTGGGCACGCCGTCTCTGATCAGCGTTCCCGTCACCGGATCCAACTTGATTTCGGTGGTATCCGGCACCTGTTTGATACAAACTGTTATTTTCATAATTTCCGTTTCTCTTTTTATGGGTGACCCGACGCTTGGCGTTTTGAACCGTTTTAGGCCGCTTTCGCGTTTTTACAGGTGACCCGACGTTTTTTGCGGTTCGACCCGGTCTTCCGGCCTGCGCGGCATTCGCAGTGTTCGCGATGCCTGCGGCGCCGGCGGCGGGTGACCCGACGTTTTTCTATCCCCTTACTTCAACAGGTTGGCGGAGATGACCATGCGCTGTACCTCGGACGTACCTTCGTAAATCTCGGTAATCTTGGCGTCGCGCATCATGCGTTCCACCGGATATTCGCGCGTATAACCGTAGCCGCCGTGCAGCTGCACCGCCTTGGTCGTCACTTCCATCGACGTCTCGGCCGCGAACAGCTTGGCCATGGCCGCATCGGCCGAATAAGGCAGCTTCATGTCCTTTTTGTAAGCCGCGCTGCGCACCAACAGACGCGCCGCCTCTATTTTGGTCTTCATGTCGGCCAGTTGGAACTGCGTGTTCTGGAACTGCGCGAGCGGACGCTTGAACTGCTTGCGTTCCTTGGTGTACTTGACGGTCTCGTCCAACGCGCCCTGCGCGATGCCCAAGGCCTGCGAGGCGATGCCGATACGGCCGCCGTCGAGCGTCTTCATCGCGATGCCGAAGCCGCCGCCGATTTTGCCGAGTACCTGGTCTTTGGAAACGCGCACGTCTTCGAAAATCAATTCGCAGGTGGCCGAACCGCGGATACCCATCTTCAATTCCTTCTTGCCAATGCTGAAGCCTTTCATGCCCTTTTCGAGGATGAAGGC
>CAMWSI010000277.1 GCA_947176875.1 uncultured Bacteroidales bacterium | reverse complement strand
CGCCACTTCTTACCCGTTGCCGTCCGCGTCTCCGACGCCACCCCGACCAGCACCGACTCGAAATCGCGATGGTAATGATACGGCAGATAGTACATCCACGGAAAGAAATCCGTGCGTTCATCCACATAGTAGGAGCTGACGTAAACCGCCCAGTCCGGCACCACCTCGGGATGTTCCGGATTGCGTTCAAACAAGACCCGACCATCGTAAGGATAGTGTTCGTAAACAAGCGGATATATCTGACGCCGGTAATAAGGTTCATCGTCCAACACCGCCCGCGCCTCTATCAACGGACCGCCGCTCAACGCATGGCCATGCAGTTCCACCTCGTCGAACCCCTCGTCCGCCTGCATCTCGGCTTGCAGATAATGCACGATGGGCGAAGGCTGATAACGGCCGTCGGGCAGGATATGGATATAGGGCACGCGATAGACCTGACGGAACGACAAGGCCCGCGCCTTTTCGGCCAACGTAGCGTAGCGGCTCGTCGAAAACGCAGCCTGCAATATCAGTTTGTCGCAACGCGCCTGCAAGACGTCGCCCGCCAGAACCGTTTTGGTCTGCACCAACACGTTGTCGCCGTCCCGCCGCTCGCTGTCGGTCGTGGTCAGACCGCCGGACACCTCCGACGCACCGGACGAACCGTCCGTATTGCCCGCAACGTCCGCCGCCAGCACGAACTGCAACGAATAATCCCGCGACGGTTTCAAATCCGGCAAGCGGAAATTCAACCGACGGGCGGCCTTGTCGTAGGTGAATGCCGTCCGCAACGTGTCACCCTCTTCTTCAATAAAATACACGCGCTTCCGATACGCGTCGTCGTCAAACAGATAGCTCTGCCCCATGCCGAGTTCCACCCAGCCGCGCCGGCTTTCGCCCACATAGACATGCCGCTGCCCCGGCAGCGGATACATCCGTACGACATTGCGCATCGGGATGCTGTCGGGCGCGTCGCCCGTCGTAAAACGGTGACGCCGCATTTCGGCATAGACACCGCCTTCTATCGTCTGCAAATCTTTCCATGCACCACCCTGCCGTTCCTGTCCCCGGACGCGGGTCGTAAACGTATAATCCGTTCGCGGCGAAAGGATTTCCCGAGGCATCCGGCGTACCGACTGCCGGCCCGTATCCCACTCCGTCTTGCCATCTACAAGGCCCGAGGCCGCCTGTAAGCCGTACTCGTCCAACTGAAGACGCACATGCGTATCCTCGCCATCAAACACCGCATCCAACTCCTTGCCTACCGGCAGATTGAAAGCGGCCTGCGGCACCGTGAACACATCCACCTCAGTCGCCCCGTCCGCCGGCCGCATATCGGCGATGACTTCCAGCCCATCGGCAAACCCGGATTCCATCATTTCGCATTTTTCGCCCAAAGAGAACTTGAACCGGCAGTCGCCACGCACCAATCCGCCCAAAACCGAGAAATTCAACCCGAACGCACCGCCGAAATAAGACGGACGGGGCAACTGGGCTTCCAGCATCGCCCCCACTTCGCCTTGCAACACCGTAAAATGCCGTTCCCTGCCGAACAATTTCATCCGCAACCCCACCGCGCCGTATAGATAAGCGTAGGCCTGTCCCGTCGCATACCAGCCGTTCAGCCCCAATACGTCCGATTTACCGCCGCAGAAAACGCCTTTATACTTTTTCATCATGATATCGAAACCGATTTCGCTCTCAAACCGCGCGTACAATATCCAAAAGTCCAGATTACCGGTATTCACGCTTAAGGAACTGCCGAACGCAAACCCTTTGCCTCCCTGTATATCCGTTACCGGACGGGCGCTCAGACCTCGGGATTCGCCATCGTTGAGCAATCGGCGCAGTTTGGACGGCAGAGGCGGCATGGGCGGCAATTCGTTGCCCGTTACGAAATAACTGTCGGTCCGTACGTTCAACAATCCCAGATCCAGTTTGAGACCGAGCCGATGATCGGGATGTCCGATATGGACGAACCATTTGGGCTTGGAGAAATACATTTCGCAGGCCCCTGCATGCCCGTCCGTGCCGACGCCCTTGATCAGGCCCATTTGCAGGTAAGTGTCGAAAAGCCCGTAGAACGATTTGTTGGCGTTGTCGTAAGTCAAGAGCGCGGTGGCCGTAAAGGCGGCGTCTGTTGCGGAAGCCTTGCGCAACTTGTTCCATTTCGTGCTGTCGGCCTCCAGAGCCATCGTGATTTTGTTGCTTATATTGGCTAAAGCCGCCAGTTCGGTCTTGCTCATGAATTTGGCCACACCTTGCAGGCTGATATGGTCAAGCCCGCCCGACGACAGAAAACCGATTCCCAAAGCCAAATCAGCCTGAAACAAATCGGGTTCGTCCTGAGTCGTAAGTTTGCAGTAAGCCTTGAACCCAAGTCCGCGCGTGCTGTCCGGTACATAACGCACGCCCGTCTGCGTAAGGCGTTCGCCGAAATTCGCGCCCTCCTTGTCGGGTTCCATACGCATGTGCTGATACCCGCATCCGCATATCTCCGAAATCTGAAAGCCCGGATAGACCACAATGCCCGCGCCGGCGAAATC
>CAMWSI010000276.1 GCA_947176875.1 uncultured Bacteroidales bacterium | reverse complement strand
TACCGGCCGGAGGTTCCGCTCCGCGGGTATTGACGCCCGAGCCGGAGCAGACCGTGTCGCGGCGCATGGAAGTCGTGCGCGACGTACCGTATTCGACATTGTATAAAGTGTATCATATCGGAGAACGTATGAGTCCCGATTTCTATGTGTTCGATTTGATTTCCGACCTGTTTTCAAACGGCAAGTCGTCACGCTTTTATGTGGAACTCGTCAAGAAGCGGCGTTTGTTCAATGAGCTGGACGCTTATGTTTCGGCCGACATCGAGCCGGGGGTATTCTATATCAGGGGGCGTTTGAACGAAGGCGTGGCGTATGCCGAGGCCGAGGCCGCCCTGCAGGCGCAAATCGATGTGCTATCCGAGGAATTGCCGTCTGATCAGGAAATTGAAAAAGTCAAGAACAAATTGGAAACGGCCTTGTTGTTCTCCAACCTGAAGGCGTTGGACAAGGCGACGAACCTTTGTTATTTCGAATTGATGGGCGGTGCCGGAAACCTCTCGGTCGAGATGGAGAAATATGCGGCCGTGGACGGTCGGCGCATGCAGGCGGCCGTCAAGCGTTATCTGCGGGAAGAAAACGCCACTACGCTTTATTATACAGCAAAATCATGAAATTCGATTATCGTCAGCTCATGCCCGAAACGGTCCGTCTCGGCAATGGCATACCGCTTTACTTGTTTCCGGACTCCCATTCGGAATTGTTGCGTCTGGAGTTTATTTTCGAAGCTGGCAGCAGTCTGCAGGAAAAACCCATACAGGCACGTGCGTGCAGCGCTTTGCTGGAGGCTACGTTGCACCATTCGGCCGACGCCATGACCGAACGTTTCGATTATTACGGCGCCTATATGGAGAAATATGTGGACCGCGATCAATCGTCGATTGTCATCTATGCGTTGGCGCGGTACAGCCGCGAAATCATCGCGCTCTGCGAGGAAATTTTCAAGGAAGCGGTGTTTTCCGCCGCCGAATTGCAGTTGTATTTGGAGAAACAGCGTAGTCAGTTCGACATCGCGATGCAGAAAGTTGCCGAAGTGTCTCGGCGGGCTTTTTTTGCGCAGGTCTTCGGTGAACGGCATCCTTATGGGGTAAGTGTGGAGCGGACGGATTTCGATGGCCTGCAACGCGAGGATGTAGAGGCGTTCTACCGTCGGTTTTACGTGGCGGCCAATGCGGCCATCGTGCTGGCGGGCGGCTACGGCGACGGGACCGTACAGGCCTTGGCCGACAGTTTCGGCCGTGATTTCCCGATCGGACAGGCCGCGCCGACGGATAGGACGGTCGGACCGGTCTTGCCGTCGCCCCGTTTCGGCTTCGTGTCCAAACCCGGTGCCTTGCAGGCTTCGGTGCGCATGGGGAAAGTCGTCATGCCGCCTACGGATGCCGGTTTTTCGACGTTCAAAGTGTTGGATTATCTTTTCGGCGGTTATTTCGGATCCCGTATCATGCAGAATATCCGAGAGGAAAAAGGCTATACCTACGGTATTTCGTCTTATATCCTGCCGTTGCGCGCGCATACGGTCTGGATTGTGGCCTCGGAAGTCAAGCAGGCTTGCAGCCGGCAGGTCGTGGCGGAAATTCAGAACGAGATGCGGAAACTCTGCGACCGAAAACCGGGCAAGAAAGAATTGAATATCGTGCGTCAGGTTTATCAAGGCGATTTCTTACGCGAAATGGACGGCATTTTCGAAATCGCCGAAAAATGGAAATTTTTGCGGATGTTCGGGCTGACCGATGTCTTTTACAGACAGTTTGCCGAAACGTTGGAGAACATCGAACCTTCGGATATACAGCAGGCCGCGCAATGCTATTTCACGCCCGACAGTTTCCATGTGACGGTCTGCGGCGACGGCGTGGAACAAGAAATTCTGCAGGAAAAAACTCAGTAGGAATCGAACGCCTCTTCCGATTCGACAGGGGCGGTTTCAAAATCCAAGTCGTCTTCCGGGGCATTCGTGTCCGGTTCCGGAGTTGGTTGTGGGTCTTCCATGTGGAGCAGGTGCTTGATGTCCAAGACATCCCGTACTACAAACGCATTCGGGTAGTCGTTTTGGATTTGGGACAGGAATGCCGAGGCTTCGAGACGTGTGCGGAAGTTTCCGGCTTTGAGTTTGTAATAAGGTGCATCGTAACTGAGGTAGGTCGGCGTATCGGGGTAGAGGAACTGGAAGAACTCGTCGGCCTGTTCCGCGGCCGCGCCGGAATGGTTGCCGCTGGCCGAGAAAAACAGAACACTGTAACCCTGTGTAGGATGTTGCTTATAATAAGCCAGTCGTTTCTGCAATAAACTGTCCAATGCATCTTCATGCGTGAACTGGCGCAGAATCTCTCCCAACGGCATGACGGTATCGGGGGCTTGGGGCATGGTGTCGGCCGGTGTCGCGAAGCCGATGGTGTCCAAGTCCAGCGGAGCCTCGAACAACATCAACGACGGAAAGCGGGAGTGGACGGCCGTATCGGCCGTTTTGGCAGACGGTCGGTGTGCTTTGGTTTGACGGTCGGGGCGGACCGGCGCGGGTTGCCGAGCCCGTCCCAC
>CAMWSI010000275.1 GCA_947176875.1 uncultured Bacteroidales bacterium | reverse complement strand
GAATATAGGGTAATTCGACACAGGTACCGAATGTCATCGGATCGGACCATTCGGAATCGTGACCGCCGGCGTAATGCGCCTTCGCCTGAACTTCGTACGTGGTGCCGGACGTCAGACCGGACAACGTCAGAGGCGAAGTCTGACCGGTCAAAGTCGTCCAAGCGTCCGTACCGGCCATACGGTAGCGCACCGAGTAGGTCGAAGCCGTCGGTTTCAATGCCAAAGTCGCCGAATTGGTCTTCACGGCCGTCGTCACGGACGGCGCCGGATAGGGACTGACGGCAAGGTCATCGATATATAAATCGGAGGTAGCCTGCACTTCTATCGCAAGGTAAACCGTCTTGCCGACATAATTCTCACCGATAAGCACTTTCTGTTCAACCCAAGCATTGGCAGGACTGATCACATCCGACAACGCCACAAAACTCTCCGGTTTGGTATCTGTTTCCGATATAAAGACGGCATAAGGCATTGTCCCGTAACTCGGCCCCTTAGTCAAAAACTTCAATTCACTGGGAGCCGTTATATGCAAAGCCGGAGAAATCAACCGGTCACCGACTTTCGCATTATAATTGAATTTGGCACAAGAACCCGTACGACCATCGTAAGAGGTAAACGCGTACTTAAGATACCAACTTCTACTTGCCCCGTCTTTATCCAAAAGCGTCCAACAAGACAATGTATTATCTGATTGCCATATTTCAAAATCTTCGGTATATGGCAATTCCATAACGCCGCAAGGCGTTGTAAATTTAACGACCGCCGTATAGTCGGGCAAATCCGTGTCACCGCAGACGCCACGCACGCGGGCTTCGTAGGCGGTCGCGGCCGTCAAACCGGCCATCGCCAACGTATAGGTCGCGGCCGTCAATTCCGCCGTTACCGTCCAGTCAGCGGCATCCGCCTTGCGGTATTCGAGAATATATTTCGAGACTTCGGCAGACTGCCACGTAAACACATAATCGCCAGCCGCATTGGTTTCAACGGTCAAGCCGGTCGGCGCGGGGCAAGCGTAGGGAGTTGTCGTAACGGGGGCCGTGACCCAAGGGCTGTACGAACTCTCGGAACGGTAGCCGCGGATGCGGAAACCATAAGCCGTATTTTCCGTCAAATCGTTCAGTGTAAACTGCATGGCAGTGGATGCCGGGGCAGGCGTTATGTTTTCCCATGCGCCCGTGCCGGTCTTTTTCTGTGCCTGATACGTATAATCGGCCAAATCGCCGGCGCCTATGCCGTCGGCCGGCGTCCAAGCATACGTAATAGCGTGCGCCGTTGTGGTTTGCACCGTCAAGGCCGAAGGCGCCGGGCAGTCGTCCACCATAAGCGCCACATCATCTATAACTGCAAATACATTATAATTATTAGAGTTGTAGTGATTATACCACGTGAAAACCAAATATTTTTCAACGGTTTCGGCAGACGCATCAAAAGCGACAACGGCCTCTCGCCACAAGGAAGGATCGTTTTTCCATGTAACATAGTCAGCATAAGGCTTCGCATATTTTTCCGCAGTCTCAATGGTTCCGGATGTTGGGGCGGCATCCAACAAACCGACATACAACCCCGCCTGTACATAATCGCCCTGATCATCATTATCGCCACTTATAAAATAGCGGAAACTCAACAATAATTTCTGATTGGCCGCTACATTAACCTTAACATAGGCATGTGAAACCGAAGTCGCTTTTTCCACGCCACTCGTGGTAGGCCAATTATAAGCGAACCGACTACCATCCAAACTGGTAAAAAGTCCCCTACCATCCGCATTCGTATTAGCATCCTCGCCTATGACCCAAATGTTTTTGCCTTCGTCATTGACCAAAGTCCAAGGTGTATCGGTCGAAAAATCCGAACTGAACGGCAACGTGACCGCGTCCTGCGCGGACGCCACCGACGGGTACAGACCGGCCAGAGCCAGGACCGCGCCCCAAAAAATTCGCGAAATGTGTTTCATAACTTGTAACGTTTGATAAGGATAAAGGCATCCGGCATACGGATACCCGTTTCGTACTATCAAAATTAAAAGCAAACACGTCCGCTACCCCTATCCCGACCTACTCCAAAACCTCAACAAGACACAAAAACGTACACGACAAAGCCTCACGCAATAAAGATAAAACACTAAACAAAAGAATACTGCATAGAACATGACACACCATACCAAAACCTCATAACGTAATTTTCCCGCGACAACCCAGAACAAATTTTCCGCCTATGCAGACGCGGCGGTTTCCGGTCAACAAAGACAAAACCCCGATCGGAGAATTCCGACCGGGGTTCATATTGACGTTGGGCAGCGGCGCGGGCATTGAAGTAAACTTCATGCCGCACGCCTTGCACCAACGTTGTCCGACGCCTGAGCGTCTATGATCAAACTTACACCTTGCCGATTAACGTACTATGACGCGTTTGACGGCCGCACGGCCTCCGCCCGTAACACGGATGAAGTAGATGCCGCTGCGTTCGATGTTGAGCGCCACCACGCCCGCGCCGGATTCCAACCGCTGCTGCAATATACCGTTGGAGGCGAACACTTCCA
>CAMWSI010000274.1 GCA_947176875.1 uncultured Bacteroidales bacterium | reverse complement strand
CGGTATGGGAGGCCGGTGGCGGAGGGACGGCAGATAGAGTATAAACTGATTGAAAAAATAAAAATATTATGAAAAATACGATGCAAACCGTCGCCGCGCCGGGGGCGGTCAGACTTTACGCGTTGCGTTACGACAGTTGGAAGACTTATTGGGTGGCCGCGCTCTTTGTCGCGGGCAATATCGTGGCGCCGCAGGTGTGTCACTTGGTGCCGGGGGGCGGTCCTACTTGGTTGCCGATTTACTTTTTCACGCTGGTCGGTGCCTATAAATACGGTTGGCGGGTCGGTCTGCTGACGGCCGTGGCCTCGCCGCTTGTCAATTCGTTTTGTTTCGGTATGCCGGCCGCGGCGGCTTTGCCGGCCATTTTGTTGAAATCGGTGCTGCTGGCGGGCGCGGCCGGTTGGGCGGCGCAACATTTCCAGCAAGTTCGGCTGTGGATACTGGCGGCGGTCGTGCTGACTTACCAGACGCTCGGCAGTTTGGGCGAGTGGGCGATGGGCGATACGTTCCACGCGGCTGTTCAGGACTTCCGCATCGGTTTGCCCGGTATGTTCGTGCAGGTGGCGGTCGGTTATCCGGTTATCCGTTTTTTATTGAAAAAATAACCCTAAACCCATAGGACGTATGTTGAGAAAAATAAGAATCGCCTTTGCGTTGTTGTGCTTCGTATTGATAACGTTGCTGTTTTTGGACTTTACGGGTACTTTGCATACCTATTTCGGTTGGTTGGCCAAAATCCAGTTCCTGCCGGCTCTGCTGGCTTTGAATGTCGGCGTTGTGGCCGGATTGATTGTTCTGACGTTACTGTTCGGCCGCGTGTATTGTTCGGTCATCTGTCCGTTGGGCGTCATGCAGGATGTATTCGGATGGTTCGGCAAGAAAGCGCGGAAGAGCCGATACGCTTATTCGCCGGCCAAGTCCCGGTTGCGTTATATCGTGTTGGCTCTGTTTGTCGTCGCGTTGGTGGCCGGTATAGGCGCGTTCGTGGCGTTGCTGGCGCCTTACAGCGCTTACGGACGTATCGCCTCCAACCTGTTCGCGCCGCTTTGGCAATGGGGCAACAACGTCTTGGCCTATTTCGCCGAACGGTTCGGCAGTTATGCGTTTTATACCACGGAGGTCTGGATCAGGAGCCTGCCCGTCTTCATCGTGGCGGCCGTCACGTTCGCGGTGTTGGGCGTTTTGGCTTGGCGGAACGGCAGGACCTACTGCAATGCGGTTTGTCCGGTCGGTACGGTTTTGAGTTTCTTCGCGCGGTTTGCGTGGTTCAAGCCGACGCTCGACGCCGGGAAATGCGTGGGGTGCCGGCTG
The DNA here is from genome assembly GCA_947176875.1 of uncultured Bacteroidales bacterium. Taxonomy (GTDB): domain Bacteria; phylum Bacteroidota; class Bacteroidia; order Bacteroidales; family P3; genus CAMXAS01. The sequence continues at coordinate 1,233 of CAMWSI010000274.1, read as the reverse complement.
TGTGAACGGAATTGCAAGGCGGCCTGCATCGACGTGCGGAACCACCGCATCGATTACAGCCGTTGCGTGGGCTGTATGGACTGTATCGACCAGTGCAACAAGGGGGCGATTACATTCAAGCATACGGGCAAAGCCGTCAGGTCGGCCGTGGAGGCCGCCGGCGCAGGGCAGGGGCAACCGGTCGATACGGCACGCCGCAGTTTCGTGACGGGGCTCGGCGTTCTGGCCGCCACCTCCGCGATCAAGGCTCAGGAAAAACAGGTGGACGGCGGTTTGGCCGCGATTATCGACAAGCAGCGGCCGCAACGTCAGACCCCCATCGTGCCGCCCGGCGCGCAAGGTCTGCGCCATCTGGCGCAACACTGCACGGCCTGCCAGCTCTGTGTTTCGGTTTGCCCGAACGGTGTATTGAGGCCATCTACGGACATGGAGACGCTCATGCAGCCGGAATCTTCCTACGAACGCGGGTATTGCCGTCCCGAATGCACCAAATGTTCGGACGTCTGTCCGGCGGGCGCCATCCGGAAAATCACGGTGGCGGAAAAGTCTTCCATCCAGATCGGCCATGCGGTTTGGGTCGCCAAAAACTGTGTGCCGCTGACCGACGGTGTGGCCTGCGGCAATTGTGCCCGTCATTGTCCGGTCGGTGCCATCACTATGGTGGCTTCGGATCTGGATTGGGAAGGTTCGCCCGAAATCCCGGCCGTCAATACCGAACGCTGTATCGGTTGCGGTGCCTGCGAAAACCTTTGTCCCGCCCGCCCGTTCAGCGCCATCTATGTGGAAGGGCATGAACGCCACCGCGAAATATAGGGTGTGGCGGAATTTCCATATATTTCGTATATTTGTTCCTTTGTTATCAGGAGGGGACGTCCTCATCCGTGCCTGCGGAACTTCTGAAAATAAGTTCCGAAAGAGTACGGGCGGGGTCGTCCTCGGGAAAGGACGAATATATGACTACGCTCTACGAACGACTGCTGCAGGACGTGCGCTTTCAGGAAGGCATGAAAGTCTGCATGAACTGCGGTACCTGTACGGCCATTTGTCCGGCCGCCGAGTTCTACGATTACGACCCGCGCAAGGTGCTGGATCTGGTCCAGCGTAAAAAGGAAGCGGAGTTGGAGGCGCTTCTCAAAAGCGATGTCATTTGGTTTTGCGGGGAATGTATGTCTTGTCTCACGCGCTGTCCGCGCAACAACGGTCCGGGACTTGTCATCATGGCTTTGCGCACTT
>CAMWSI010000273.1 GCA_947176875.1 uncultured Bacteroidales bacterium | reverse complement strand
TCCATGCCGAATTCCTCGCCCAGGGCCACGCGCACGGCCGGCGCCGTCTGCACGACGACCGTCTTGGCCGGGTCGGCCAGCGCCGCGATGACACGCGCCGTATGATCCACTTCCGTCAGCGCGCCGGTCGGACAGGCCGTGACGCACTGCCCGCAGAACGTACAGGGCGATTTCTCCAAATCCATTTCAAAAGCCGGCGACACCACGGCGTTGAAGCCCCGGTTCACGGCCGAGAGCGCCCCCACGGTCTGCACGTCGTTGCACATCGTCTCGCAACGGCGGCACATGACGCATTTGTCCACGTCCCGTACTATGGAAGGCGATAAATCCTTGCGGTAATGCGACTGCTCGCCCTGATACGCGATCTCGCGCACGCCCAATTTCTGCGCCAGCGTCTGCAACTCGCAATGCCCGGATTTGGCGCAGACGAGACAGTCGGCCGGATGGTCGGACAGCAGGAGTTCCACGACGGTACGGCGCGCGTTGAGTACGCGCATGCTGTGCGTACGCACGACCATGCCTTCCTCGCAGTTCGTGGAGCAAGCCGGCGCCAGGTTGCGGCGGCCCTCCACCTCCACGACGCAGACGCGGCAACCGCCGGGTTTGTTTTCTATATTGAGATTTTCAAGATGATAATAGCAAAGCGTCGGTATCTCGATGCCCAACCGCTTGGCGGCCTGCAAAATCGTCGTTCCTTTATCCACGCCGATTTCACGGTTGTCTATGGTTAATTTTACGGTCTCCATGCTTACTTGATTGAAATGGCGTTAAACTTACACTTTTCGATACAGGCCCCGCACTTGATGCAGACGTCCTGCCGGATCTTATGCGGCTGTTTCTTCTCTCCCTCTATGGCGCCGACCGGACAGTTCCGCGCACAGGCCGTACAGCCCACACAATTGTCCGGATCGATCTCGTAACGCATGAGCGCACGGCACTGCCCGGCCCGGCATTTCGACTCGGCGACGTGTTCCATATATTCGTCCCAGAAATTGTTGAGCGTGGACAATACGGGATTCGGCGACGTCTGCCCCAGACCGCACAAAGCCGTATCCTTGATGACCTGCGCCAGATTCTTGAGCCGGACGAGATCGTCCGGCGTGCCTTTGCCTTTCGTTATCTTGTCCAAAATCTCGTACAGACGCTTGTTGCCGATGCGGCAGGGCGTACATTTACCGCAGGACTCCTCAACCGTAAAATCAAGATAGAACTTGGCCACCGACACCATGCAGTCGTCTTCGTCCATGACAATCATACCGCCCGACCCCATCATGGAACCGGCCGCGGTCAGACTTTCGTAATCGATGGGGATATCCAGATGCTTCTCGGTCAGACAGCCGCCCGACGGACCGCCGGTCTGCACGGCCTTGAATTTCTTGCCGCCCTTGATGCCGCCGCCGATTTCAAAAATGATTTCCCGCAACGTGATGCCCATCGGCACCTCTATCAGACCTACATTATTTATCTTGCCGGCCAACGCGAACACTTTAGTGCCTTTCGACTTTTCGGTACCGATGGCGGAAAACCATTCCGCCCCCTTGTTGATGATGACCGGAATATTGGCGAACGTCTCCACGTTATTGACGTTCGTCGGCTTGCCGAGATAGCCGCTTACAGACGGAAAAGGCGGCTTGAGCGTAGGTTCGCCCCGCTTGCCCTCCATCGAATGGATGAGGGCCGTCTCCTCGCCGCAGACGAACGCGCCCGCGCCGAAACGCAACTCTATATCGAAACAGAAAGCCGTACCGAACAGGTTATCGCCCAACAGACCGCATGCCCGCGCCTGCGCGATGGCGTTCTGCAAACGCTCGATGGCCAACGGGTACTCGGCACGTATATAGACGAGCCCTTTCGTCGCGCCGATCGCATAGCCGCAAATCGCCATCGCCTCGATGACCGAATGCGGGTCGCCCTCCATGATGGAACGGTCCATGAACGCGCCGGGGTCGCCCTCGTCGGCATTGCAGACCACATACTTCTGATCGGCCTGCGACTTGGACGTGATTTCCCATTTGAGACCGGTCGGAAAGCCCGCACCGCCACGGCCGCGCAAACCCGAACGCTTGACGATGTCCACGACTTCTTCCGGCCGCATGGCCGTCACGCATTTGCCCAAAGCCCCGTAGCCGTCGCAGGCGATGTATTCCTCTATTTGTTCCGGATCCAGAAAGCCGCAGTTCCGCAACGCGATACGCTTCTGCTTGCGGTAGAAATCCATGTGTTTGGCATCGCTCACATGCGTGCGCGTACCCGGATCCTCATATAAAAGACGCGTTACCTTGCGACCGCCCACGATATGTTCGTTCACGATCTCGGCCGCGTCTTCGGGCTTGACCTGCGTGTAAAACGTATTGTCGGGCATGACCTTGACGATAGGCCCTTTCTCGCAGAAACCGAAACAGCCCGTCGTGACGACCTGCACCGTATCCTCCAGCCCCTTTTCCGTCAGCGCGTCTTTCAATCGCTCCACGATAAGCGCACTCTGCGAAGCCTTGCAGCCCGTACCGCCGCACACCAAAAGCTTGCAGGCCTTGACGCATTCGGCTACGACGGTTTCA
>CAMWSI010000272.1 GCA_947176875.1 uncultured Bacteroidales bacterium | reverse complement strand
CGATACCGTAGGCGAAACGATTGGCGCCGGCGAACGTTTCGGCAGCATCGAAGCCGTCAAGACGGTGGCCGAACTGCTGTTGCCGGTCGAAGGCGAAATCCTGGAGTTCAACCCCGCGATTGAGGACGATCCCGCCGCGATTAACCGCGACGCTTACGGCAGCTGGATTGTGAAGATCAAGATGACCGATCCGTCGGCTGTAAACGGTCTGATGACGGCCGAGCAGTACAAAGCCCATATCGGCGCTTAATTCCGTAGGGGGATACGTTATAGGATGGCCCTTCGCCTTGTCTCAACGCAGGGGGAAGGGCTTTTTTGTGAAAACATATACTGATTTTTATGTCGTTGAAGTGCGGTATAGTCGGCTTGCCCAATGTCGGTAAATCGACGCTGTTCAACTGTCTGTCGAGCGCGAAGGCGCAGGCGGCGAATTTCCCGTTTTGTACGATAGAACCGAATGTCGGCATGATTACGGTGCCGGATGAACGTCTGCAATGTCTGGCCGAAATCGACAAGCCCAAGCGTGTGATTCCGGCCAATATGGAGATTGCCGATATCGCGGGGCTGGTTAAAGGCGCCAGCAAGGGCGAGGGCTTGGGCAACAAATTCCTTTCGCATATCCGCGAAACAGATGCGATTATCCATGTATTGCGTTGCTTCGACGACGGCAACATCACGCATGTGGACGGTTCGGTCGATCCGATACGCGACAAGGAAATCATCGACACCGAATTGCAGCTGAAAGATTTGGAAACGATCGAATCCCGTTTGGGCAAGGTGGAGAAGCAGGCGCAGTCGGGGGGCGACAAGAACGCGAAACGGATGTTGGAACTTCTCAAGCGTTATCAGGAGGCGCTGTTGCAGGGCAAGAGCGCGCGCACGGTGGCGCTGGACAGCAAAGACGACAAGCGGCTCGCGCGGGAATTGTTCCTGCTGACCGACAAGCCGGTGTTGTATGTCTGCAATGTGGACGAAACGTCGGCGGTTTCGGGCAATGCTTACGTGGATAAGGTGCGGCAAGTGGCGGAGGCGGAAAACGCCGGTTGCCTTGTGGTGGCGGCCAAGATAGAGTCCGAGATAGCCGAGTTGGAAACCTACGAGGAAAAAGAAATGTTCCTGTCGGAACTGGGGTTGAAGGAGTCGGGCGTGGCGCGTCTGATCAAGGCGGCCTATGCGTTGCTCGACCTGCAGACGTACTTTACGACGGGACCCGACGAGAGCCGTGCGTGGACATTTGTACGCGGTACGAAAGCGCCGCAGGCGGCCGGCATCATTCACAGCGATTTTGAGAAAGGCTTTATCCGCGCCGAGGTCATCAAATACGACGACTATGTGCGCCTGCGTTCGGAAGCGGCCTGCAAGGAGGCCGGCAAACTGAGCGTGGAGGGCAAGGAGTATGTCGTGCAGGACGGCGATATCCTGCATTTCAGATTCAACGTTTAATGTAAAGCCAACGGGCGCGACGGCCGCAACGTTTATCCGTTCTGCTGTTGCGCCTGCATTTCCTCTTCCGCTTCCGCGAAGAATTTTTCTATTTCCACCCGTAACTGAGAGGGCGAGACATCGTAGGTGATTTCGCCGAATTGGCAATACGATACCGAGCCTGTTTCTTCCGAAACGACGATGGCCAGCGCGTCCGATTGTTCCGTGGCGCCAATGGCGGATCGGTGACGTAAGCCTAATTGGGCCGAAACCTCTTTGTTGGCCGTTACGGGCAGGATACAGCGGGCCGCAATGATTCTGTTGTTTTCAATTACCATCGCCCCGTCGTGCAACGGGCTGTTCTTGAAAAAGATATTTTCGATGAGGGCGCTTGAAATCATCGCGTCCATGCGTTCGCCCGTACTGATGACGGCCGGCAGTTTGTTTTGTTGGGTCAGGATAATCAGTGCGCCGGTCCGGCTCTGCGACATGTGCATGCAGGCCTGAATGACTTGCGTGATATGCAACGGCCGTTTGCCCCAGGTTTTGAGGAAGACGCGTTTGAGCAGTCTCTGTTCCCGTTGTTTCCGGATGGCGCCCGAGCCGAGCATGAACAGGAATCGCCGCAGTTCGGGTTGGAAAATGACAACGAGCCCCAGCAAACCTATGCTGATGATGCGGTCAAGCAGGCCGGAGATGACCGGCATCTCCAACGCGAGCGCGATTTGCCAGCAGACATAGACGCCGATGATGCTCAGCAGAATGTTGAGCGCCGAAGTGCCTCTGACCAGTTTGAAAAGTTTGTAAGCCAAAAAGAGGACAATGGCCAGGTCCAAGGCTTGGCTCCATGTGAAGTTTTCAATCCAGAAGATGAACGGGTTCATGGCAGGCGGGTGTTGGGTTAATAGGCGTTATATAAGTTGAAGATTCGGACGGCTTCGGCGGCCGCCTTCACGTCGTGTACGCGCAAAATGTCGGCGCCCTGCACGAGCGCGAGCGTATTGGCGCAGGTGGTGGCGTTGAGCATGTGTTCGGGCGAGGATTGCAAGGGTTTCCACAGCATGGATTTGCGGGATAAACCGCCCAGGATGGGGCAGTCCAATATATTGAAGCGGCTCAGTTGCGCCAACAACTGAT
>CAMWSI010000271.1 GCA_947176875.1 uncultured Bacteroidales bacterium | reverse complement strand
CGCGCTCCCCCTCCCTCCTCCTCCCCCCCCCCCCCCCCCCGCCCCCACCCCCCCCCCCCCCCCCCCCCCCCGGGCGGGCCCCGCCCCCCCCCCCCCCCCCCCCCCCCGCCATGGGGTGGAAAAAGCCCCAAACGGTAGTAATACGGATGACCGACCGTATTCAAGGCCGTATCGGTCAATGTCACGACGCTGTCCAATGCAAAACGCCCCATGAACCGCATGTCTTCAGGGGTCGCGCCACCGAAAAGGCCATAGCCGTAACCGTCCGGCACGCTGTCCCGTGCCTGCGGATGCCGCCACGACAACCCCATACGGCCGTCCCGCGCGTCGGTCGCCTCCACGCTGATGCGCGTGAATACCGGCGTGTACGAAGATATTTCGATGCAGGCGGGCGCGGAAGCGTAGCTCTCGTCGCCATCGGCGAAATAAGCGCATACCCGGTAACAATACCGCATGCCCGAAGCCAATTCCGCACTGTCCACATAAACGGTATCGGACAACGCACCGACAGTACCGACAAGCGTATAGTCCGCCCCCACACCGCCGTTACAGTCGTCTGAAACCGTATCCCCGTCCGCTCCGGCCTTTCGGTAGATGTTATATCCCGCGGCATGGGGGCTGACGGATTTCCGCCACTGCAACCGGACCAGGCCGTTCCGTAGGTCGTAACCGGCCTGCAGGTCGCGAACGGCCGGTGCCAAGACCCTTACCGCCACCGTTTTAAGGTCGGAAAGTGGCGGCGTACCGCCGTCGGTGGCCTTGAGATAAATGCCGTAAGGCCGCACGCGCGAATCGGACAAAGCGGTCTGCCAGACAAATTCGTAACGCACGCTGTCGGACGTACCGCCCAAAAGCCGCAGGTCGGCCTCGCGCCGCGTGGCCATGATTTCGCCTGCCGCGTTCATGCGGACGCCGTCGCCCTCCATGTCGAGCGCGTATGGTTCAAACCGCAACATCTTTCCGGCTTCCACGCAATAGGCGTCGTCGCAGATCAAATCGGGCGGATAGTTGTCGCACATCTGCACAACTACCTGCATGTCGCGCGTAATCTCGCCTATGAGGCGGCCGTTCCGCCACTCCCTGACCAATATCGCCACATTGTATTCGCCCTGCGTCACCGGATTCTCCCAAACCAGGTCGCCCGTACGCTCGTCTATGTAAATCGTGTCGGAAGCGGCCGGAAACGTGTAGCCCGCGATATCTTCGCCGCCCGTAGTCCGGCAATGCACCAGACGGTAGGAAAGGCTGTCGCCGTCGGGGTCGTAGGCCCCCGGATTATGGATGAACCGACGGCCCACGCAACCGCGGTCATCGACGGGCCGCGCCGTCAGGACGGGACTGTTGTTGCCGGATGACAGATAGGGACTGATGACCAACAGCGTCTCGACATACATCGGCGTATTGATGCTGTTGGGCATATTGACGACGCCTCCGTTGCGGTTGGCGTCTTCCATACTGACGTAATAGGAACCCGGCCCCGCATAGGTATGCGTGCCGGTATAGACATTGATTTTGGTCTGCTGCCCTTCGATTACCGTCGCGCTCTCGCGGCTGAGAACGGAACTGCTGCCGTCGCCCCACTGGATTTCCAGTTCGGGACGATCGGCCGCCGACTCGGTAAACGTATAGGTAACCAGACGGAAGCGGTACGTATAGCCGGAAACATGCGTGAACGTGATTTCGGCGGCCTTCTGGTGGGTCGCCCGCAAAGGCGCCCCCCACCCGATGACCATAAGCCACAGACAGACCGCAAAAAACGGTTTGATCCGCTTATCCGACTGCTTCGCCGACCGCATGCCGCGTTCCCCAGTCTTTAATTCAAAAGACCGCGGTTGCGCAACAACGGCTGCACGTCGGCCTCCCGACCGCGGAAATTCTTATACATCTGCATGGCATCGTACATCCCGCCGTTTTCCAGAATCGACTTGCGGAAAGCCGTGGCCACGGCCGGGTTAAAGATGTCGCCCGTTTCAAAGAACGCGTCGAACGCATCGCTGTCCAACACTTCCGCCCAAAGGTAGCCGTAGTAGCCGACGGCATACATGCCGGTAAAGATATGACTGAAATAGGTGGAGCGATAGCGGGGCGGTATCTGGTCGATGAGACCGCGTTTCTTGCCCAACTGCTGTTGCTCGAACTTCTCGACCTGTACAGGCTTCTTGCCGTATTTGGTCTGCGTGTGATAATCCATGTCCAACAGGGCGGCCGCCGTAAACTCGGTCGTGGCGAATCCTTGGCCGTACTTGGCAGCCGCGTCTATCTTCTTGACGAGACTCTCGGGCATCGGTTCCCCCGTTTCATAATGTCTGGCATAAATCTGGAGCATTTCAGGCGCAACGGCCCAGTGTTCCATAATCTGCGAGGGCAACTCGACGAAATCCAGCGGCACTTCGGCCAGACCGCGGTAAGGCACATTGGCCAGCAACGCATGCAGCGCGTGGCCGAATTCGTGGAAGAACGTCTCGGTTTCGTCCAGCGTCAGCAACGAGGGCTTGTCGCCGACCGGCGCGGAATAATTCGTGACGATGGACGTAACGGGCGTGAAACGCTTGCCGTTTTCCATACGTTGGTTCACA
>CAMWSI010000270.1 GCA_947176875.1 uncultured Bacteroidales bacterium | reverse complement strand
ACCCGATATGGGACATGGCGGCGGATGACAAAGGCGGCATGACGGAAGACGAGATGTTCTATACGAATACGGTAACGGTACCCATAGAAGCCGCGCCGACGGATAAGATCAAAGTCGCGTTCCGCGCATACGGAGACGATATGGGCATAGATGAGGAAACCGGCGATAAAATGGGCGGTTTGGGTGGCATTTGGGTCATTGATGATGTTTGCTTGTTGGCCGCTGAAAACAACGTTCCGGAAAATATGTTGATTTCCAGTTATAAAATACAACTTGACGGTGAAGACCTGGCCGTCGGTGTACAAGGTACGGATTATACGGATAAGAGTGAGAAGACGGCCGGCAAGCATATATATAGCGTATATGCCGTTTCTGCCGGTAACGTCGCCTCGGAGCCCGCTACCGTGGAAGTTACGTTAGACAGTATCGTTTTTGCCGCCCCGAAGAATTTCGTATGCACGCCCGAACTGGATCCTAAAACCGGTAAATATACGGTCACGATGAGTTGGGAGGCGCCGGAAACCGATTTTCAACCGGCTTATTACAATATGTATAGCGACAACGCCATGGCCGGAAGCGAACTTACGCTGGAGGATGTGAAAAAAGGCATCGGCATTTCGGGTTGTCATGGTATTTACGAATTCAGCGTGGAAGCTGTCTATCAGTCTCCGGATGGTGTGTCGGAACGGGCAAGACAGAGACTGGCGCTGGGCGTGCGTTTCGGCGTGACCGACCTTAAGGCGGAAGCGGAAGGCGCGGATGTCGTGCTTTCGTGGACCGCGCCGCAGGAAGACGAAAAATATCCGATGGGGACCTATACCGTTTATCGTAGTGGAGAAAAGATTGCCGAAGGTTTGAAAGAAACGACCTGTCGTGACGTGGCTGTGGAAGCGGGTTATTATCAATATACGGTCGTTGCGGTATATGCCGACGGTGTGGAAGTCAGGACAAGCGTGGGGCATCAGGTAGGCGAAGAAGTGCGGGTGGCGTTGCCTTACGAACAGACTTTCAATACGACGTTCTGTCCCGCCAACTGGCGCATCAAGAACGAAAGCGAGAGAACGCCCGATAAATATACATGGTATTTCGATGACCAGAGCCGACTTGGGGTAAAGGGCGAGGGTTTCGACGGCGGTTACGCGGCTATCGATTGCTACGATATCGGGATGTATCGTCTCGACGCCGCGCTGGAGATGCCGGTCATCGATTTGACGACGGCTCATGAAAAAGCGGATGTAACATTATCGTTTTATTATAGTTATGCGATAGGTGGCATTTTCAAGGCCGGCGTGGAATGGTCGTTCGACGGCGAAGAATGGTTTCTGTTGGGCACCATGGATAAAGAAAACGGTCATGAACCGAACGAAGACGGCGATTTCCATATTCAATTCGCATCCATGCGTATCGGCGACGTCATTCGGGAACGGGATCTGGAGCGTATCGATAAATTGTATATGCGTTTCCGTTACGAGGCGGCCCGTTCTTATTATTGGGCCATCGATAACGTACGGATAGGCGAAGGTCTGGCGGTGGAAAAACCGGCCGAGGACATCAGCGTTTCGGTTTCGGCCGCGGCCGGTCAGGTACGGATTCAGGCCGCGCAGTCCATCCGTCGTGTGGAGATTTATGCGCTCAACGGCGCGAAACTCGCGGAACGCGCTGGCGACGGCTCAACCGAAATGACGGTACCCGTATCGCAGAGGGGGCCTGCAGTCGTACGTGTCACAATGGCGCAAGGCGTCAAAGTCGTCAAGATGCTTTTGTAAGTTATGATCGCCGGAGGTCGGTTGGGGCGTGTTCATGCGCTTTGTGCCTGCCTCCGGCAATGTGAAGATATTATAGTTATTTAGTTTGTTGTTTGTATGGGGCGGCTCCCCGTCGGATTTTTCCGGCGGGGAGTCTTGCTATAGTAGCCGGTAAAATGAAGTTTGTTTCGTCAAATAATTTCGGTTTCGCGAAATCATAATGGGAAAACCGGAAAAAATTGGTCGGATCAATCGAAATAGCATAATTTTGTCATGGCCTAACGCTTGTTGCCAAGCCAAGCAAGGAGGCTCATTAATTAAAAACTTAAAGTTATGAGAAAAAATTTCATGTATTTTATGGTTCTGTCGGTCTTGTCCGCCGCGATGACCATAGCCGCTGTAACGGCTCAGACGCCGTTGAAACCTGAAAATCTGAAAGCAGATGTCACAGGACATAAGGTAACGTTGAGTTGGGAGAATCCCGATGTCGCCGCCGAGCTGCATAAAACCGGGTTCGAGAACGAAAATCTGGCTACCGACGGTTGGACGGTCAGGACAACCAACGATTTTGAGCCCGTTTTCACGTGGTTTTCCTTTCCCACGCCGGAAATGAAAGCAGAAATGGGAGAGGCCTATATGGATTATATTCATAGCGGGGATCGTAGCGTCATGATATATCCCGACGGTAATTTCGGAGAAGAACACAGCGCGTCTCAGGACGAATGGTTGGTATCGCCCGTATTATCCAAGGCGGCCTATCTGTCATTTTATTATTTCGTCGATCCGATGATTTTGGAATGCGGTCTGGACGAGACCTGCCCCGACCATTATGT
>CAMWSI010000269.1 GCA_947176875.1 uncultured Bacteroidales bacterium | reverse complement strand
AACTTGGACTGACCGTAGGCCGTGCCGAACACCGCGAAAAACAGCGGCACCAACACGGCGCTTATCGTCTTTTTCATTTTCTTTTCTTACGGTTTGGTGGTATCGGATGCTTTCTTTTTCTTCAAATGCATGAGGTTATACAACGTTCATTGGGGACGGATTTCCTCGCCCGCATTGAGTTTGCGCACCACCTCTATGAGTTCTTCCTCGCTGCCGTCGCTGTAGCCGTTGTGCTGGAACACGACATTGCCCTGACCGTCCAATACGAACACATGCGGCGGATTGGCCACATTCATGGCGCGTTTGAAATCGCCGTTCTCGTCCAACAAGACGTCCCATTCCCAGGCGTTGGCGTCGGCCATGGCCTTTACCTTGACGGAAGAACGCGAATCGTCTATCGACACGGCCACCATCTTGACCCCCGTTTCATCCACCCAATCGGCATACGCATCGGCTATCGCCGACATTTCCTTCAGACAGGGTTTGCACCACGTCGCCCAGAAATTCACAATCATGGGCTTGCCGCCGTTGTTCAAATCGGCCGTATTGACGTCACGACCCTTGATGTCTTTAATCTTTACCGAAGGTAAACCTTGCGAAAACGCGCTCTGTACCCCGAAAAGGAGTACCAAAGCCAACAAAACTTTTTTCATCGTCATTTATTGTTTTAATTGTGACGCCCCCTCCGTGACCGAAAGGGGCGTCCCGTCCGATTCACGTTACTGTCTCACCACACTGATCCGGGCCGTGGCGACCTTATCGGCTTCCTGTACCCTGACCACATAAACGCCCGGCGTATATCCCTGCACATCCAACGTATAGTCACCGCTCACGCCTTTGAGACCGAAAACTTTAACGCCGTTCACATCGAACACGTCAAGCGTCGCGTTTTCCAATGCCTTGAGGTAAACGTATTCCGAAGCCGGATTCGGATAAACGTCCAATGTTCCGTAAACCAACCGGTCTTCGTTGGCCACGTTATTCCGAATCGGGAATTCAGCCGTCTGCAGGACTTCGCTGCCCGTCGCATCCTTGACTACCACCACCAGACTCAGATTGCTGTAATTTTCCACCTTGGAAGACATAATGGCGCGGCTCAAAACATAAAGGCCTTTGCCGTCCCGAACAGCCATACCGTTACCGTTCTCATCGGGGAACAAGGCCTGGACAACGCGCTTGAATTGCTTTTCACCATTGCTGCCCACATTGAGTTTTGTCTCGGATTCCACGACAATCATATACAGCCGGTATGAATTATCCACGGCCGATTCGAAATCCAATTTCGCCGTAACATTCGTCGTCCCGTTGGCGCCTACCGTCACCTCGCCGTCCACTTCGATCGACAGGATACTGTTGTTTTTCTGCGTCTGGGCGAGAAGACCGGAGAAATAATCCTCCTCCGCCAACGCACCTTTGGCGGACAATCTGATGGGATAACCGTTCAACGCCAGACCCGGCGCCGCGTCGATACCCAGTTTAGCCGCATAACGCGTATAGACGGTACGGGTATATTTGTCGCCTTTCATAGGGAATTTGAGAATCGTGACATCCTCATCCGCTTCGTCCATCGCGTCGAGATACTGATTCAAAGCCACGCTGCCGGCGACAGCGGCGCTCGTAAAGCCTTCCAACAACGGACTGAACGCGTATTGCGTCGGCTGAACATTCACCGCACGACGGACTTCCTGACCGTCGAAAGGCTCGCCATTCACTTTCGTCACCCGGAAATAGACCGTATCGCTACCCTTGGCCGCCCCCGTTTTCAAATCGGGGAAAACCCGGTAAGTACTTTCTCCCCAATTCAGTTCCATATCGAAATCCTGTACGACCGGCGTTCCGGCGGCACCGACTCTGGCCGTCACTTCCACCGACGTAACGGGCGAACCGCCCGCGCTGACCACTTTCAAACCGGCCGGTATATCGTCCGCACAGATATAAGTCGGCATGTAATCCACCGCCAAGGTTGCCCCGGGGGCCATATCGTAACTGCCCACGTTGCCCCAGACCGACTGCAGGACATTACCGGAAGCCGTCTGGAGAAACGCCGCCACCCGCAGATCGTTGAATTCCTCCATGTGGGTTTTCGTCATGTCATAGGTATAAGAAAACGTATAAACAGAATCCGCCACCAGATCCACAACGGCACCCTCGGCATCCGGCAACATCTTCAACATGACATTGTGAAACTCCGTCTCGCCGTTGGACGAAACATTATCCACCGTTGTCCGTTCCATGACCGCCGTATGCAGACGCACGTTCTCCATACCGCCCACGGCCTTTACTTTCAAAACGACATGCACGTTCTGCGCGGCGTCGATCGCCACCGTATCGAACCACATGCCGAAATAGACTTTCTTGCGGGCTTCGCCCAGAATACTGGCCTGAACCGACGTCACGTTCGTCACATTGAGTGTGCCGCCATTCAACTTGGCCGCCGGAACGCTGTTGATACCGTAATACATCCTGCGCACGCCCCCTTCCTCCGTATAATAAGGGTCTCCGTTGCCCGGCCAATTCATCTGGTATTTGACCAGCGTCATCGTATCTTCCAAATTGGCGTAAAGCGGATTCAAGACTGTATTGAGA
>CAMWSI010000268.1 GCA_947176875.1 uncultured Bacteroidales bacterium | reverse complement strand
TTCCAGGGCTCGGCGCAGCCGGACGGGATTGCAGAGGTCGGCCTGTCGGTAAAATGTCGGGTCAGCCAGCCGCAGGGCCTGCCGGAGCCCTTCCAAGCCTTGGTTTTCATAAAGATCCACAAGGCTTTTCCGCAGTTGCGGGTCGGCGTCGGGCAAGTCGTCCAAGCCTTCGCACACCGCTTGGACGTAGAGGCCGGATCCCCCGGATAAAACCAAGTTGTCGTGCGTTTTGAAACCGTCCTCGATTTCCCGGAGCGCTTCTTTTTCAAAATGGAAAACGCTGTAATAATCGTGTATGCTGCGGTGGGCGACAAGTCTGTGTGGTACGGCCGCCAGTTCATCCGGTTCGGGGCGTGCCACGCCTATGCGCAGTTCGCGGTACACTTGCCGCGAGTCGGCCGAAATAACGAGCGTATCGAGTTGTTTCGCCCATGCGATGGCCAAAGCCGTCTTGCCCACGGCCGTAGGGCCTTCCAACACCCAAAGCGTTTTCATGCATTATGCTTTTTTGACGCCTAATTCCTCGGCCGTCTTGAGCATGAACGCCCAGGCCGCCTCCCGTTCGTTCGGAATAACGCCGTCCAGAATCGCGTCCTTGATGCGGCTCTTGATTTCCCCCACCTCGTGGCAGGGCGGTATCTGGAAATAGTCCATGATGTCGTTGCCGCTGACGGGCGGTTGGAAGTTGCGGATGCGGTCCTTTTCCTCAATTTCGCGCATCTTCCGCTCCACCAGTTCGAAATTCCGTTTGAACCGCTTTACTTTTTCCGGAATTTTGGACGTGATGTCTGCCTTGCAGAGCGTCATGAGGGCCTCGGTGTCTTCGCCGGCCTCGAACAGCAGGCGGCGTACGGCCGAGTCGGTTACCTCGTCTTCCACAAGCGCAATCGGACGCAGGTGCAAAGCAACGAGTTTCTGCACGAATTTCATCGGTTCGCCCAGCGGCAGTTTGAACCGGCGGAAGATACCGGGAACCCATTTGGCGCCGAGGGCTTCATGGCCGCGGAATGTCCAGCCCTGTACGGGGTCGAAACGTTTGGTGCGCGGTTTGGCGATGTCGTGCAGGAGAGCCGCCCAGCGCAGAAAGAGGTCGTCTGAGACGTAGGCCACGTGGTCCAAAACGCCCAGCGTGTGTTCGAAGTTGTCTTTGTGGCTTTTGTTGCCGCGTTTCTCCACGCCTTTGAGGGCTTCCATCTCAGGGAAGATGAGTTTGAGCAATCCGGCCGCGTCCATGAGTTTGAATCCGTAGGAAGGTTGCGGGGAAAGCATGATTTTGTTCCATTCTTCGGTTATGCGTTCGGCCGAAAGGATTTCCACACGGTAGGCGTTGCAGCGGATGGCCTCGAATGTTTCGGCGTCGATGTCGAAATACAGTTGGGAGGCGAAGCGGATGGCGCGCAACATGCGCAAGGGGTCGTCGCTGAACGTGATGTCGGGATCCAAGGGGGTTCGCAACAGGCCGTCCTGTAAATCCTGCAATCCGTCAAACGGGTCAATGACAGTACCGTATCTATCTTTATTTAAACTGATGGCTAAGGCGTTTATCGTGAAGTCACGCCGCTTTTGGTCGTCTTCCAGCGTGCCGTCCTCCACAATCGGTTTGCGTGAATCGCGGCGATAGGATTCCTTGCGCGCACCCACGATTTCGATTTCGGTGTCGCGATATTTGAAACGCGCAGTCCCGAAGTTCCTGAATTCGGTTACGGAGGGATGGATGGCTTCGGTTTCTGCTATGTGGGTACAGACTTTTCGGGCGAAATCCAATCCGTTGCCCACGACCACGCAGTCGATGTCGGGCGAGGGACGGTTCAGCAACAGGTCGCGCACATAGCCGCCGATGACGTAAATTTCGATGTTTTCCCGATCCGCCGTTTCGCTGAGACGTTTGAAAACGGGGTGGGTCAGTTTATCGCTTAAATTCATGCCGCAAATATATGTATTTATTGATAATTTTTCGTAAATTTGCTCCCTAGTTTCGTCAAAAAGAGAAATTTAATTAAACAACAAAGAACATGGCTGTTATCGGCAAAATCAGAAAACATTCCGGCCTGATTGTAGCGGCGATCGGTATCGCGATCATCGGCTTCGTCGTGCAAGACGGTTTGGGCAACCGGCAGAACCGGGCACCGTTTTTAGCGGAAGTAGGGGGAGAAAAAGTTACGTATGCGACTTTTGACCGGCAAGTTAGTCAAATAACGGAACAATACCGCAACGCGCAGGGCGCCGATGTGAACATCACGCCGGAAGATTTGGCTCAGATCCGCAATATGGCCTGGGAAAGGACGGTGACGAACATTCTGATGCACAAGGCTTGCGATCGCATGGGGCTGCAAGTGACGTCCGCCGAGATGAACGACTTGTATTACGGCGAACACATCAGCCCTATTCTGTATCAGTATTTCGGCAATCCGGCCACGGGCGCGTACGACCGTCAGCAGGTCATGATGCTGATCAGTAATTTCGACCAGCTTTCGGCCGAAGACCGTCAGGTGTTGGGCGAAGTGGAACGTGTCGTAAAGGAAGAGCGGCTGAAAGAAAAATACTATTTCATGGTGGCGCAGGGGTTCTATGTGCCGACGGTGTTCGCC
>CAMWSI010000267.1 GCA_947176875.1 uncultured Bacteroidales bacterium | reverse complement strand
CGTCAGGCGCAGGATGTCCGATGTGCCGAAATACGCCGTCAACTTGTCTTTTTCGGGAACTTCGAAAGTGCCTTCAATGCAGGTCGGATCCAAATTGTTGATAATCGTGCAATGCGAGGCCGTATTGTCTTTGTTGAACGTGAACTGGTATTTCGTCACGAAGCCCGGAATCTCTTGGGTCGCTTCCCACGTGCCGATAAATTCGTGTTCCTTACTGCACGAAGTCAGCCCCAAGGCTACCAACGCGATTAAAAATAAACGTTTCATAATGTGTCTGATTTATATGGTTGGTTATTGTTTAATTTATGAATTCGATAACGGTGCCCTGAGCTTGGTAAATGGCCTTGGTAAAAATGCCGAGCACGGTAAACCCGCTTTGTTTGACCGTTACATTGACCAAGGCTTGGGAACCGGTCAGTTCAGCCTCTTCCGCCAGTTTGGTTAGCGCATTGTCTCGCAAGGCTTTTCGGCTGCAACCGCCTATGCAGAAGATGTATACCGCTTGAACATCCGCGCTCACCGTTTTGACCACCTTGAAATTGCCTTGGGAAAGCACGACCTTGGTCTGATTGAGGTTGGTGTTGGACGTTAGATATGAACTACCGCCGCAACTGGAGAACAACAGCAGGGCGCATACGGCGATGACAGCGATTTTAAAAGCTTTCATGCTAAAAGGTTTTGGATTATTGTTATGGAAAAGTTAAGGCTTATGTTACATACAAACAAGTGGCCGCAAGTTGCGGTCAAAAGCAAACCGCCCCGCCGCGGAGATAAAATCGCGGTGGGGCGGCTCCCCTTTCGTTTCAAGTCGGGTCTTCTGTTCCGGCAGCGGGTTTGGCACGGCATCGTGTCGCGCCCCTGTCCGCCTTACAGTTTCAATTTGGCACCGGCTTTGACCCAAATGCCGGCCTGCGGAATGTTTCCGAGATCGAAATATTTAAGGTTGAACAGGTTGGAAGCCGTTACAAACAATTCGTAGCGCGGGCGGCTCCAATAGATCCGCAGATTGCAGAGCACGTAGGGTTTGTAGCGGGTTTCAACCGACTGTTCGTTGAGATAGGTGCCGGCGCGGTCGTTGAGTATGAATTCCCAACAGGCGCCCAACGAACGGTAAATGCCATGGTCGATCGACAGGCACAGGCTGTTGCGCAGGTAGTCGGTTGCATAGAGTGAATGGAACTCCCCTACGCTCTTGCTGACGAACAGATAGGTGTAGTCTAAACTGACACGCCTCAGATACGGGATGTCGGGCGTGTAGGCGAAGGAGGCTTCCGCCCCCACGGTATGCAGGCGCGTCAGGTTCTGCGCCTGCCACAGTTCCTCGCCGTTGGACCGCACCCAGTCGATGATGCGGAAACCGTAACGGTAGAACAGGCCGGCCCGAGCCGAGAACGCGCCTTTGCGCCAACGCAGGTCGGTTTCGGCTGTCACGGCCTGTTCGGGTTTGAGCGAGGCGTTGCCCAACTGTGTGGCCGACGTATAGTAAAGGTCGGTAAACGTAGGCAGACGGTAGGCATGGTTCAGGAACAGCGACCATTCCCATGTAGGCCGCCAGCGATAAACCGCCGACGCGCCGCCGAATACGGCCGCTCCGAAATCGGAACTGCCATTGACGAGTACGCCGGCCGCCAACTTCCATTTCTCGTTAGGCGACCGGTAGTTGTGTTGCAGGAATCCGCTCGCGACCTGTCTCAACGCGCTTTTATCGTAGAAAAAGCCTTTTTCGAACGGAACCGGTTTGCCGGTTTCCGCCCCGGCCGCCACCTCCGGCATCACATGTCCCAGATTGTTGCTGAAGATATGTTCGTAACGGTAATTTATGCCGACTGTCGTCGTGCCGCCTTTCGGCCAGGCATAGGCGGCCGTCGCCCCCGCCCCTACGACGTCGGAGCGGTGCACGTTGGGGCCCGTGTACCATTCCGGCGCCTTCTCGGCATAGCGGAACAGGTCGTAGCGGTCGTGGTGTTGCCGCCAGTAGGCCCGCGCCTCCACGCGCCAATTGCCCCAGGCCTTGCTGTATTGCAGGATGGCCAGAAACGTCTTGGTCTTTTCGAATTGTTCCCGGTAGCGCGTGGAATAAAAGTTTTGCGCGCCGAACCGCTTGTCCGCGAAGCCGAGACTCAGTTTGAGCGTGCCGAATTTTTCCGGCCGGTTGTACCCCACGCGCACCAATGCCTGCGTGATGCGGAAATCGGTGTTGTCGGTATAGCCGTCCGAGGCCGTGTGCCCCGCGTCGGCCGCCATCGACCAGCCGTTGCGGCTGTATTGGGCCGAACCTTCGGTCTGGTAGTAGCCGTACATGCCGCCCGAGGCAGAAAGTGTGGCGTAGGTGCCGCCCAAGGGATTCGGAACGAAATTGACGGCTCCCGTAAACGGCGCGACGCCGTAACTCCATGCACCGGCCCCCTGCCACATCTCGATGCGTTGTATGGCCGACATGGGCAACGGTAGATTGAGGAGATGGTGACCCGTCTGCGGATCCGACAGATCCACCCCGTCTAAAAGGACGGCGGCTTGGTCGAACGTACCGCCGCGCAACAACACGTCGGCCTGTACGTTTTCCGGTCCGCGGCTGCGGATGTCCACGCCCGGAA
>CAMWSI010000266.1 GCA_947176875.1 uncultured Bacteroidales bacterium | reverse complement strand
ATGAAGCACTATCTTGGGTTCCGGGTGACCCAACACCTGAAAATGATGATGGAGCGGCGACATTTTGAAGATACGCCGTCCCTCGCCGTACAAACGCTTGGTGTATTTGAAATAGCCGACCTGCATCATGACCGACAGGCTTTCGACAAGGAAGATACCGCACAATATGGGCAGCAACAATTCTTTGCGGATCAAAATGGCGAAGACGGCGATGATGCCGCCTATCGTCAGACTGCCCGTGTCGCCCATGAAGACCTGCGCCGGATAGGTATTGTACCAGAGGAAGCCTATCAATGCCCCGACAAAGGCCGCGATAAAGACGACGAGTTCGCCCGTATGCGGGATGTACATGATATTGAGGTAGTCGGCGAAGATGACATTACCCGACACCCAGGCCAGCAACCCGAGCGTCGCGCCTATGATGGCCGATGTTCCGGACGCCAGTCCGTCCATACCGTCGGTCAGGTTGGCGCCGTTGGAGACCGCCGTCACGACAAGGATGACAATCACGACGAAAACAATCCAGCTGTACTTGGCCCAGTTTTTATTGAAGGCCGTGAGGATAACACTGTAATCCAACTCGCTGTTCTTGACGAAAGGAATCGTCGTGGTCAAGGCTTTTTCCGTATTCTGTTCGAAAATGGCCTGTGCCTTGGCGTATTCGTTTTGGTTCAACACATTGTGTTCCTCTACATAGGCCTGGTTCATCTGCTTCTGCGAAACCACAATGTCGGGATGGTAGCACATCGTGAGCCCGACAATCAAGCCCAGCCCCATCTGACCGAACACCTTGAACTTGCCGGCCATGCCGTTCTTATTGTGTCTGAACACCTTGATGTAATCGTCGATGAACCCCATACATCCCAGCCAGACCGTGGTGACAATCATAAGGATGACATAGATGTTGTCGAGACGGTTGAGCAGGAGGACGGGTACGAGCGTAGCCATGATGATGATGAGCCCGCCCATCGTCGGCGTACCTTTCTTTTCCATCTGTCCCTGCAAACCGAGGTCACGGATGGTTTCGCCGATTTGTTTCTTCTGCAACAGGCGGATCATGTATTTGCCCACCACCAGTGAGAGGAACAGCGACAGCAACATGGCCGCCGCCGCCCGGAACGACAGGTAGCGGAACACCCCCACGCCGGGAATGTCCCAAGCCTTACTCATATAGTCGAACAGATAATACAGCATGACACTTTTCTTTATCGGGTTATGCCCAAGGTTACTTCAAATATTTCTTCAATATCTCGCGGTCGTCGAACGGATGCTTGACGCCCTCGATTTCCTGATAGGTCTCATGTCCCTTGCCCGCCACGAGCAGGAGGTCGCCGGGCCGCGCCATCATGCAGGCGGTCTTGATGGCCTCCTCCCGGTTCAGAATCCGCAGGCAGTCGGCCTGGCGCGCCGCCGGTACGCCGGCGTACATCTGGTCGAGTATAAGCTGCGGGTCTTCGAAGCGCGGATTGTCGGAGGTAAGCACCAGCAAATCGGCGTACCTGGCGGCGGTTTCAGCCATCATCGGGCGCTTGCCGCTGTCGCGGTTGCCACCGCAACCTACAACGCAAACAAGCCGCGAGCCGGGCCGCTTCATGCCGGCGAGCGTCGATAAGACGTTTTCCAAAGCGTCGGGCGTATGGGCGTAATCGACGATAGCCTGTTGGCCGGCAGCGCCCTTGACGGGCTGAAAGCGGCCATCGGCCGCCGCCAGACCGCTCAATGCCGTGAGTACCGCCGTCGGTTCCTCTCCGAGCAGACAGGCCGTACCGTAAACGGCCGTCAGGTTGTAGGCGTTGAAATCGCCCACCAAACGCGTATGCACCTCCGTACCGTTCATCGACAGGCACAGCCCTTGCAAACTGTCTTCCAACACCTTGGTCTTGAAATCAGCCATGCGTTTAAGTGCATAGGTCTTGACCTGCGCCGCCGTATTCTGCACCATGACCTGGCCGTTGGTGTCGTCGGCATTGACCAACGCGAAAGCCGTGGCCGGCAAACGGTCGAAAAACAGTTTTTTGGCCGCGATATAGGCCTTGAACGTTTTGTGGTAATCCAGATGGTCGCGCGTCAGGTTCGTGAAAATCCCGCCGCGGAAACGCAGACCGGCCACACGTTGCTGCACGAGCGCGTGCGAGCTGACCTCCATGAATGCGTGCGTACATCCCGCCTCCACCATCTGCGCTAACAGACGGTTGATTTCCAAGGCGTCGCCCGTGGTATGCGTACTGGGCACGATGGTTTCCTCTATACGGTTCTCGATCGTGGAAAGCAGACCGCAACGATGGCCGAGCGCACGGAAAAGACGGTAGAGCAATGTAGCGATCGTGGTCTTGCCGTTGGTGCCGGTCACGCCTACGAGTACGAGTTTCCCGGAAGGATGGCCGTAATAGACCGAAGCCGCATACCCCAGTGCCGCCGCCGAATCGGCTACCTGCACATAGCGGACTCCCGCACGCCGCTCGCTTTCCAAAGGCAACTGTTCGCAGACCACGGCCAAGGCTCCAGCCGCCACCGCCTGCGGAATAAACGCATGACCGTCCACGCCGCTCCCCCTGATGGCAAAGAAAACCGAGCCCGGCTCCACACAACGCGAGTCAAAACACACACCC
>CAMWSI010000265.1 GCA_947176875.1 uncultured Bacteroidales bacterium | reverse complement strand
GTACTGCACCCCGGCACCGTCCGGTCGTTGAGCGAGAGTTTCGCGGCCTTGGAGGTCAGCATGAAGAATCTGGCTGAACTCAGCGGCGACGCCAAAACCCTGCTCCACGACAAGAAAGACGACCTCTCCGTCATCGTGTCCGACCTCAAGAACCTGAGCGGCACACTGAGCCGGAACAGCGGGAAAATCGACAACATCATCGACAACTTTTCGGACGTGAGCGACACGCTGGCGCAGGCACAACTCGGACAAAGCATACAAAGCCTCGGCGAAACGATACAATCGCTTGAAAATATGCTCAAAAACATAGAGAAAGGCGAAGGTTCGGTCGGGCAATTCCTGCAAAACGACACGCTCTACCATAATATCGAGGCGGCCTCGCTCCAGCTGCAACTGCTGTTGGAAGACCTGCGCCTGCATCCGGGCCGCTACGTACATATCTCCCTGTTCGGCAAAAAGGATAAAGCGCCGGCCGAAGTAAAAGCCAACGACGGCAAGGCGGAGAAACCGGCCAAGGGAAAGGCCGACAAGCCGCGTAAGAACAAGAAAACCGAAACGAAATAAACCTCTAAGCATATGAACGAGTTTCAAAAACAACTGACGGAAGGCATCCCCGATGTCCTGCCGCAACCCCAAGCCTACGACACGACGGTGAGCCATGCCCCGAAACGCAAGGATATCCTGACACCGGAAGAAAAGAAATTGGCCATCCGCAACGCGTTGCGCTATTTCCCCGCCAAAGACCACGCGACGCTCGCGCCCGAATTCGCCCACGAACTGGAGACTTACGGCCGTATTTACATGTACCGCCTGCGCCCGACCTATCCGATGTACGCGCGCGGCATTGAAGAATACCCCGCCAAGAGCAGACAGGCCGCGGCCATCATGCTCATGATTCAAAACAACCTCGATCCGGCCGTGGCGCAGCACCCGCACGAGCTGATTACCTACGGCGGCAACGGCGCGGTGTTCCAGAACTGGGCGCAGTACCGCCTGACGATGAAATACCTGTCGGAAATGACGGACGAGCAGACGCTCGTGATGTACTCCGGCCATCCGATGGGCCTCTACCCCTCGCACAAGGACGCCCCGCGCGTGATTGTGACGAACGGCATGATGATTCCGAACCACTCCAAGCCCGACGACTGGGAACGCTACAATGCGTTGGGGGTGACCCAATACGGTCAGATGACGGCCGGTTCGTACATGTATATCGGCCCGCAGGGTATCGTACACGGCACGACGATTACGGTCCTGAACGCCACGCGCCGCATCGGCAAAAAGGCCGCCGGCACGCTGTTCGTGACCTGCGGTTTGGGCGGCATGAGCGGCGCGCAGCCCAAGGCCGGCAATATCGCCGGCGTGGTGTCGATTACGGCCGAAATCAACCCGATGGCGGCGCAGAAACGCCACGCCCAAGGTTGGGTGGACGAAATCCACTCGGACTTGGACGAACTCTTTACGTGCGTGAACAAGGCGCGCGAAAACAAGGAAGCCCGCTCGTTCGCCTACCTCGGCAACGCCGTGGACCTGTGGGAATATATCGCCGAACACAACATTGAGGTCGATCTCGGCTCCGACCAGAGCTCGCTGCACAACCCGTTCGCGGGCGGCTACTACCCGGTGGGCTACAGTTTCGAGGAATCGAACCGCATGATGGCCGAGGAGCCGGAACGCTTCAAGGAAGCCGTTTACGAATCCCTGCGCCGTCAGGTCAAGGCCATCAACACGTTGGCCGGCCGCGGCATGTACTTCTTTGACTACGGTAATGCCTTCCTGCTCGAATCGAGCCGGGCGGGCGCGGACATCCTCAAAGCGGACGGCCGCTTCAAATACCCGTCGTATGTGGAAGACATCATGGGCCCCATGTGCTTCGACTACGGCTTCGGCCCGTTCCGCTGGGTGTGCACGTCGGGCAAGGCGGAAGACCTGGATGTGACCGACCATCTGGCGATGGACGTTTTGGAAAAACTGGCGGCCGAATCGCCGGCGGAAATCCAGC
The DNA here is from genome assembly GCA_947176875.1 of uncultured Bacteroidales bacterium. Lineage (GTDB taxonomy): Bacteria > Bacteroidota > Bacteroidia > Bacteroidales > P3 > CAMXAS01. The sequence continues at coordinate 609 of CAMWSI010000265.1, read as the reverse complement.
AGCAGATGCACGACAACATTACGTGGATCAAGGGCGCGAAGGCCAACAAGCTGGTCGTAGGCTCGCAGGCGCGTATCCTCTACGCGGACGCCGAGGGCCGCACGCGCATCGCCGCCGCCTTCAATAAGGCGATTGCCGACGGGCGTTTGAGCGCGCCGGTGGTGTTGGGGCGCGACCACCACGACGTTTCGGGTACCGACTCGCCCTACCGTGAGACCTCCAATATCTACGACGGTTCGATGTTCTGTGCCGACATGGCGGTGCAGAACGTTATCGGCGACTCTTTCCGCGGCGCCACGTGGGTGAGCATCCACAACGGCGGCGGTGTGGGCTGGGGCGAAGTGATGAACGGCGGCTTCGGCATGGTGCTGGACGGCAGCGCCGAGGCGGACCGCCGCCTGCACAGCATGCTGTTCTGGGATGTGAACAACGGCATCTCCCGCCGCAGCTGGGCCCGCAACGAAGGCGCGATGTTCGCCATCAAGCGCGCGATGGAAGCCGAGCCGCGGCTCAAGGTGACGCTGCCCAACCTCGTGGACGACAGCGTGATTGACGGGTGCTGGAAATAGCCCGCATTATTGATTTGATAAGGGAAGCGCCCCCGGGAAA
>CAMWSI010000264.1 GCA_947176875.1 uncultured Bacteroidales bacterium | reverse complement strand
TGTTGCAGGCGCGGGCCGTGGAGAACATGGCCTATGTGGTCGGTGTCAATCGGGTGGGCGAAGATGCGAACGGCCTCGCGCACGGCGGTCGCTCGATGGCGGTCGATGCCAAAGGGCGGGTGCTGTGGCAGGGCGGCGACCATAAGGAGGAGGCTGTTTGCATTGCCTTGGATTGGGAGGTCTTGGTCGCTTACCGGTGTCGTTTTCCGGTAGCGGAAGACTGGACGATATAAAGTTGAAACGATAATAAAAATCGCTATAACAGTCGGAAATGACGGGCGGACGATATAAATACGGCATATTCCTGTTGTCGGCATTGTTCCTCGCTTCCTGTTCGGGGCTTAGGAAATTGCCGGAAGACGAGAGTTTGTTGGTTTCCAATCGGGTCAAGGTAGAAGGAGAAGGCGGCAAACGTTCCAAAGACAAGCGGATAGCATCCAAGAAACTTGTCGGCCTCGTGACACAGGAACCCAACAGCCGTTTTCTCGGCATCCGTCTCAAACTCGGGCTGTACAGCGGCTCGAAAGATTCCGTCGATAACTGGTGGAACCGCAAATTGCGTGAAAACGGTGAGCCGCCCGTCGCTTTTGACAGTATGACCATCGACCAGTCTGTAGATAGAATGCGCCGTTATCTGGGCAACAAAGGTTATTTCGAACCGGACTTTTCAGTGGATGTCAAGCGGATAGGCAAACAGAACCGCAAGGTCAGGGTGCGTTATACGGCCGTTCTGAACGAACCCTATCGCTTGCGTTCTTTCAGAAACATCATCCGCGACGACAGCGTGGCGGCCGTCTTGGCGGCGCGTCCACGGAAATCGCTTGTCGAGGTCGGGCAGATTTACGATGTGGAGACATTGGACAAGGAACGGGAACGCTTGACCGGCATTCTGCGGAACGAGGGTTATTTCGCGTTCAATAAAGAATATATATCCTATCGGATTGACAGTGCCTTGGGAAGTCATCAGATGGATATTACGTTGGATTTGCGTCAGATACAGTCGAACGAGACGGATAGTCTGGGACGTTATCGGTTGCTGCCCCATAAGAAATACTATATAGACGATGTCTATTTCCTGCCGCGTGTATCGTCACCGGACGGCCTGCGTTCGCCTGTCGTCGATACGGTGGTCTATCGCGAGACGTCAGGTTGCGGTAAAAAGCGTCGGGCGGGGCCGCCTTATTATCTTGTCGTGACGGAGAAGATGCAGACGCACCGCCATAAGCCCAAGGTACGGCCGTCCGCGCTCGTACAGAAAACGTTTCTGACGGAAGGGGATTTGTTCCGGGCCGATCAGGTATCGCGCTCGTATGACAATCTGAACGACTTGCGTATTTTCGGTTATACCGACATCCGCATATCCGAGAAGGCTTACGATTCCACGCTTTCCTACGAAGAAAACAACCGGTTGGAATGTCGTATAGACATGGTGGAGAGCAAGAAGTTCGGTCTGAGTACCGAAGCGGAACTGACGACTTCGGCCGGCTTTATGCCCGGTGTGGCCGCCAATATCACGTTTCAGGACAGAAATCTGTTCCGGGGGGGCGAAATCCTCAACATACGGTTGCGCGGCATGTATGAATTGCAGTCCACGTTCGACAACGACCGGAACCGAAGTTTCCTCAATACGTTTGAAGTCAAGGGCGAGGTCAGCATCGATTTTCCGCGTCTGTTGGCGCCCCTGTCTTTGGAACGCCGCGCCAAGGCGTTCCGAACCAAGAGTACGGTGTCGCTCAGTTACAGTTATCAAGACAAAGTGGAATATGCCCGCGGTATCTTTTTGGCCACCTGGGGGTACAGCTGGCGGAAAGGGCGTCTTTCGCAGACGTTCAATCCGATAGAGATCAATACGGTACAGATGCTTCGCGTGAGCCAGCGGTTCAGGGAAAATATAGAAGCGTTGAGCCAGACCAATTTACGTCTGAAGTATCAGTACGAAGACCACTTTATTTTCGATTGGCGGTATCAGTTGGTCTATAACGACCAGAAGCCGGGCGAGGCGGCGGATTTCAATTTTTTCCGATTCAATGTCGAGACGGCCGGCAATTTGCTGTACGGTATCGCGACGGCGGTCCACGCGCGTAAGAACGAAAGCGGACAGTACCGTATCTTCGCCCTGCCGTTTTCGCAATACGCGCGCATGGAGATGGATTACAAACACCATTTTGTGTTCGGCAAAGACGCGACGCTGGTGTTCCGTGTGCTGTTGGGCTTGGGTTACAGCTATCTCAACTCTCAGTCGTTGCCCTACGAAAAGAGTTTTTATGCGGGCGGCAGCACGGGATTGCGCGCGTGGCCGCTCTATCAGGTCGGTCCCGGCAGTTATGCCAATCCGAACAATTACCGTATGGAACGTTTGGGCGATATGGCGATTGTCATGAACCTCGAACAGCGGTTCCCGATTATCGCCGGTCTCAAAGGAGCCGTTTTCTTTGACGCCGGGAATATCTGGCTGCTGAAGGACAATCCGGAGTTCGAGGGCGGCGTGTTCAAGTTCGACAAGTTTTACAAAGACCTGACATTCGGGACAGGTATAGGTTTACGTTACGATTTCAAATTCTTTATTATCCGCGTCGATATGGGGATCCCGCTTTACAGCCCGGCCGAGCCT
>CAMWSI010000263.1 GCA_947176875.1 uncultured Bacteroidales bacterium | reverse complement strand
ATTATTAATTATATCCAAACAATTCAAACTATTTTGACGCCGCAAATATAAAACATATCTCATATAAAAACAAAACCACATTTTATACGCATATATATTAATTATAAGCATATTACACACAAAAAAAACAAAAGAAAGCAAGCAGAAAATATTGCGACTATCCGCCTATGCCATAGAAAGACGGTATTCCTCCAGAATGTCGGCGGCCTCGGCGTAGTCGGCCGTGCGCATCAGCTGCGCTTTGAACGGCTTGAACCCGCTCAGCCCTTTGAAATAGCCGGAATAGTGAATTTTGATGAGCTGTCCGCCGACCACCGGGCCGTAATGCGCCACGAGGGCGGCGAAATGCGCGAGACAGGCCGCCTTGCGCGTCGCTAAGTCCGGCAACGGCAACTCTTCGCCCGTAGAAAGGTAATGCTTTATTTGCGTAAAAATCCAGGGATTGCCCATAGCCGCCCGGCCGATCAGCAGGCCGTCCGCCCCCGTGTAATCCAACACGGCCTTGGCCTTGGGGCCGGCATCGATATCGCCGTTGGCGATAACGGGTATCCGCATCCGCGGGTTTTCCTTGACGGCCTTTATCAGCGTGTAGTCGGCCTCCCCCGCATACAGTTGCGAGCGCGTGCGGCCGTGGATGCCGATGCAGGCGATACCGACGTCCTGGAGCCGCTCGGCGGCCTCCACTATCGGCAAATCCGAGAAATCCCAGCCCAGGCGTGTCTTGACCGTAACCGGCATGCCGAGCGGCGCCAACTGCCGCACCACCGCCGCGGTGACGGATACCATGCGCGGTATGTCGCGCAGGATACCGGCCCCCGCGCCCTTGCTCACGACCTTGCGCACCGGACAGCCCCAATTGATATCGACGAAAGCCGGCTTGCGAGCCGCCGCCAGTTCCGCGGCTTCGCACAGGCTCTTTTCATCGTGTCCGAAAATCTGAATGGCCGTAGGCGCGTCCGACGGCTCGAACGCCATCTTGTCGAAACTCTTTTTCGCGTTGCGGATCAAGGCCTCCGACGAAATAAATTCGGTGACCAGAATATCCGCGCCATAACCCTTGCAGATATGCCGGAAAGGCGGATCCGTGACGCCCTCCATAGGCGACAGCCACAAGGTCGGTGCCGCAGGCGTTCCGAACATCGTCTCAACAGAATCAACCGGGTTTCCGTCGGTCATGGCGATTTGGATTTTACAGAAAACAAAAAAGGCAACCTTTGCAGGCTGCCTTTTTGCGCTCCCTCAAGGACTTGAACCTTGGACCCTCTGATTAACAGTCAGATGCTCTAACCAGCTGAGCTAAGGAAGCTCTTTTACAATCATGAAAACGGTTGCAAAGGTAACACTTTTTTTTGATATAGCAATATCTTCAACGATTTTTTTATAAAAAAGGAGGAACCGGCCTTGAACGGCCGATTCCCCCTCTTTCCTCTGTGGCGGGTCACGAACGGACAACAAGCGGAACGCCAGCCAACCTAAGGCCGCCCCCGGATCACCCGATAACCCGACCGCCCTTATTTCTTCAACGCATCCGCTTCCTGGAGCATGACTTCGACCGCCTTTTCGATTTGCAGGTCGCGGCCGGCCGCCATCGTCTCGGGCGTATTGTAAATTAAAATATCGGGCTGCAACTCTTGATTTTCCAAATAGTTGCCGTTTTCATCCAACGTGCCGACCTGCGGAATGCCGAACACATACCCGCCTGGCAACGACTCCCACCATACGGCCGTCATCGTGCCGGGCACGGGCGCGCCTATCAGCTTGCCGATACCCAAAGCCTTATAGACGAAAGGCGTACCGTGCGCGTCGGAATAGTTGTTCTCGCCCACCAACATGCAGGACGGCTTCGTCCATTTGCTGTAAGGTTCATCGGACACATACTGGCCGCGCGGCGAGAAACGCACGTAACGCTTACCGCTCAACAGCGTGGCCACGTCGTCGTGCAGCCAGCCGCCGCCGTTATGGCGCGTATCGACAATCACGGCCTCGCGGTTGCGATTCTTGTCGTTGAGCAACTGACGATATACGCGGCGGAAACTCGGCGAATCCATACCCTCGATGTGGACGTAGGCCAGACGGCCGTTCGACAACGAATCGACCAAGGCCTCGTTGCGCTTTACCCAGCGGTGGTACAGCAAATCGTACTGCGCGCCCGACGAAATCGGCTTGACCGTCACATCGAACACCTTGCCCTTGGCCGGCTGAACCGTAAAGCGCGTCTTGACGCCCACCTTGCCTTCCAGCATCGGATAATAGTCTTGACCGGCCTTGACCGGCTTGCCGTCTATATGCGTGATGACGTCGCCCGCCTTGACTTCCGGCGTTACGACGGCGAACGGTCCGTTAAACAACACTTCCTTGATTTTCAAACCGTCGCCTTTATATTCCGTATCGATAAAAACACCCAATTCGGCCGTGGCCATGCCACCGCCGTTGCCATAGAAACGGCACCCCGTATGCGAGGCGTTGAGTTCGCCCAAGAGTTCGCTCGCCATTTCGGAGAAATCGTAACCGTTGTTGATGTGCGGCAGAAAACGGGCGTAATTGTCGTAAAACATTTTCCAATCCATACCGCGGAACGTGGGATCATAGAATTTGTCGAGCACCTGACGCCAGATATGGT
>CAMWSI010000262.1 GCA_947176875.1 uncultured Bacteroidales bacterium | reverse complement strand
GGTGCAGTAAGCGAGGCCCTGCGACGCGGCGTAGGCTTCGATTTCGGCGCGGCGGCCGAAGCGCGGCTCGTGGAGCGCGAGGAGGGGGGCGAGTTCATCGCCAAAACACGGCTCCGACGCTTTCAGGCGGAAGTCGGCGAGGCCGCCTGTCTCTGCTTTTGGGAGTGGTATCTCAAGGCGCGCGACTTCAACCGGGAGCAAATCGAGCAGATTATCCAAAACTACCTCGGCGGCGAGGGCGGCAAGGTCTTTGAAGACCGCTTCGGCCGCCGCACGCTCGCCCGCACCGCCAAGGGCTGGCGTTACACCGCCGTGTCTTGACCTTCTGCCGCCGGCTTTTCGGCCCTCTGCAGCCGCTCCGATTCGTGTCGGTTCATCCGTAAGCCATAAAAAACTTTCCCCTTTTCATAAAAATTTGTAAGTACAAAAATAAGTACGTATTTTTGTACAAATATCCGGCGGCAAGCTTTGGCGCAGTGCGGTCTATAGGTGTCAAGTTGCTGTCGGTTCAACAAGCAAAAGACTTATGAGAACGGCGAATTATTCAGAATTGAGAAACAATCTCAAGCATTATCTGGACGGGGTCATCAACGACAGCGAACCGCTGTTGGTGCATCGCTCGGGCAATGAAAGCGTGGTGGTCATCTCTTTGGAAGAGTATAATGCCATCAAGGAAACGGAATATATCATGAAATCGCCGGCCATGATGGAGGTGATACGCCAGGGCGAAGCGGAAATTCAGCAGGGAAAAGGCAAGGCGGTCAATCCCGATGAATTATGGAAATAGTTTTGCTATCGCAGGCCGAGCGCGATCTTGACGATTGGAAAAAGTCCGGTAACAAGCAAATTATGAACCGCATTACGGCTTTACTCAAAGATATCGCCCTGCATCCTTATACCGGTATAGGCAAACCCGAAGCCTTAAAATATCAGTTGAGCGGCTATTGGTCGCGCCGCATCAATTCGGAGCATCGTATCATTTATGCGGTACACGATGATATCGTGACCGTATATGTCTTGTCCATGCGGTATCATTATTAGGCTCAAAAAGCCGCCCGCCAATCAGTCTCGGTTCACCCGTAAGCCATAAAATAAAACAGCGGCATGGACTTGCGTCCACACCGCTGTCTTCTTCGGTCTCCCCGGCGCAACACCGACCCGCCGTTTCCAACAGGGTCGGTTCACCCGAAACGCACAAAAAGCGTGACCTCCGCCGGCTTTACTTCATGTTGGCGTTGGTCAGCAATTGGCCTTGGTATTCGCCCGTCAGGGCTTCCAGGAATTTCTCCACTTTCTTTACGTCGGCCGGCTTCATGTCGCGGCCCACCTGATAGGTCGCCATCATCGCAATGGCTTCGGCTAAACTTTCCACGCTGCCGTCGTGGTAATACGGATAGGTCAGCGCCACGTTGCGGAGCGTGGGCGTCTTGAAGCGGTAGCGGTCGCGTTCCACGCCCGTCTGCGCCCAGCGGCCGTTGTCGCTGTCGGTCAGACCCGATTTGAGCGTCAGTTCCCGGTCTTCGAAATAATTGGCACGCTGCCCCATGAGTTCGTAAGAGAGGCCGCCCATGTTCTCGCCGGCGTGGCAGGTGGCGCAGCTGTATTCCTTGAACAGGGCGTAACCCTCAATCTGTTCGGCCGTCATCGCGTCCGCCTCGCCTTTCAGATAGCGGTCAAAGGCCGAGTTGGGCGTGATGAGCGTCTTTTCGTATTCGGCAATCGCGTCGGTAATCGTCGCCTCGCTCAAGCCTTCCGGATAGACCTTCTTGAATTGGGCCGTAAATTCCTTGTCTTGCGCGATGCGTCCCGCAATCTCGTCGAACGAGGCGCTGCCCATTTCGACGGGGTTCAGGGGCGGGCCGCCGGCCTGAGCCGAGAGCGTCGCCGCGCGGCCGTCCCAGAACTGGGCGAAGTTGAAGCAGGCGTTATAGACCGTCGGGGCGTTCACGCCGCCGAGTTGGCCGCCTATGCCTTCCGAGAAGCGTTTGTTATCGACGCCGGCCGTCTCTATGCCGTGGCAGGTGGCGCAGGAGACCGTGCCGTCGGCACTCAGCCGCGTGTCGTGGTAAAGGGCTTGGCCGAGGGCGGCTTTGGCCGCATCGTACGGCACGCTGTCCGGGATGGGACGGATGGTCTCGTTGGCGAAAGCCGGCGCGGCGAGCGGGTTCGGATAGTATTCGGCCCGCAGTTGCTTGAAAGCGGCCATCATCCGGTTGCGTTTCTTGCAGGTGATGGAGGAGCCCCAATGCACGAGATAATACGACATAAGTGGCATGGAACCGTCCGCGACGCTTTGCTCCACTTTCGCCAGGTCGATTTCGTCGGGCGCCGTGCCGGCCTGCATGGCCGCCATGAACGGTTGCATGTCGAACGTGGCGTATCCGTCTTGGATATGCTTGCCGATCATATTCCGCACTACGGGGAAGTCGGCGTAAAACGGCAGTTTGGTATCGGCGGCATGACAGAAGAGGCATCCGCCGTCCGTCATTACCTCCAATACTTGTTCGTTGGCCGCCAATTCGGCCGACGGGGCTTGGTTCACGGCGCGATAGACGATGGAGAGCACCGCGATCAGACCTACGAGAACCAGCAGCAGTTTCGAACTTTTTTTCATGATATGAATAG
>CAMWSI010000261.1 GCA_947176875.1 uncultured Bacteroidales bacterium | reverse complement strand
GATTATGAATGTTCAACCCATATATTAAAACCGGCTCCAGGGGATAAAACGCTTCGAGACCGCAAGCTGATTCCCGCCAATGAGCACCTTACCATGCAGATAGCCTCCCAAGTATATGGCATACAAACGGCTGAGAACGGATTATGCTTTACCGCAAAGGGAAGTCCTGTATATATTACGCGCCGTTTCGACATTCTGCCCGACGGTTCAAAATTGCCCATGGAAGATTTTGCCTCTATAATCGGAAAGAATGAACAGACGGCAGGGGCGCACTTCAAATATAACGGTAGTTACGGGGATATTGCCCAAGCGATAAGAAAGCATGTGGCCGCATGGATGGTGGATATGGAACGCTTTTATGAACTTGTGGTATTCAATTATATATACGCAAACGGCGACGCGCATCTTAAAAATTTCTCTCTTATACTTAAAGGACAGGACTATCGCTTGGCGCCTGCCTATGACCTCCTTAATACGAGCCTCCATGTAAACGGCGATGATTTCGGGCTTGATGGGGGACTATCGTCAGATATTGAGAGGAGCGACGTGATGGATAGAACCGGGCATCCATGTCGCCTCGATTTTGAGCGATTCGGTGCTCAAATAGGCTTGGTGCAAAAGCGTATGGATAAGATGCTCGACAAATACACCTCATTGCCTGTGGCCGCAGTCAATCTCATAGGGCAAAGCTTCCTCCCCGATAAGGCGAAACGCGATTATACACGTATCGTGAACGAGCGGATAAGCCGTTTCGTCAGGGAATAAAAACGGCCGCCCTTGCGGGGCGGCCGTCGGTAAGCCAACCGGCGGGCGGCTGGCGAGATACTTGCGCTTAGGCGTTTACTTCTTGAAGAAGCGTTTGTACAGACCGGCGAAACCTTGGCCGTGACGGGCTTCGTCTTTGGCCATTTCGTGTACCGTGTCGTGGATGGCGTCGAGGTTCAGTTCCTTGGCGCGTTTGGCGATGCGCATCTTGTCGGCGTTGGCGCCGGCTTCGGCGAACATGCGCTTTTCGAGGTTGGTCTTCGTGTCCCAAACCATGTCGCCCAAGAGTTCGGCGAACTTGGCGCAGTGTTCGGCCTCTTCGAACGCATAGCGTTTGAACGCTTCGGCGATTTCGGGATAGCCCTCGCGGTCGGCCTGACGGCTCATCGCCAGATACATGCCTACTTCGGTGGCTTCGCCCATGAAGTGGTTGTTGAGATCTTTCTTCATCTCGTCGTCGCAGTCTTTTGCTACGCCGATAACGTGCTCTGTAACAAACGAAAGCGCGTTTTCGTCTTCTACGAGTTCGTTGAATTTTTCAGCCGGCGCCTTGCATTGCGGGCAGTTGGCGGGCGGGTTCGGGCCTTCGTGTACGTAGCCGCAAACCGAGCAAATCCATTTCTTAGCCATAGTTTTGTGTGTTTTGCTTGTTTATAAAAAGTCATATGGTTATCGGGTCGAACCCCGTTCAAGGGGAAACCCGATTACGCCCGCAAAAATAGGAAAGGTTAGGCAATTTGCAAATTTTGCAATTTTCGGGCTTAAAATATACATTTGCATGAAAGTTGTCACGATCTGCGGCCGGTTGGGAACAGGGACGCGATGGTGGCGAAGAAAAAGAACCGATAAATCATGATCCTTTGTATAGCGGAGAAACCGAGTGTGGGGCGGGAAATCGCCAAGGTGCTGGGCGCGACGACGGCGCAACAGGGCTATATGGAGGGCAATGGTTATTGGGTTTCGTGGACGTTCGGGCATCTGTGCTGCTTGCAGGAGCCGCACGACTATAGTCCCGATTGGAAGCAGTGGCGTATGGAGTGTCTGCCCATGTTACCGCCCACGTTCAAGCTCAAGGTTATCGAAAATCCGGGCGTCCGCAAGCAGTTCGGGATCCTTTCCGATTTGATAGGCCGTTGCGAAGGCATCGTCAATTGCGGCGATGCCGGGCAGGAGGGGGAGGTGATCCAACGCTGGGTCATGCAGAAAGCCGGTTGCAAGGTGCCGGTCAAGCGGCTGTGGATTTCGGCCCTGACCGAGGAGGCCATCAAGGACGGTTTCGCGCATCTGTATCCGGCCTCGGATTTCGACAACCTCTATGCGGCGGGTTCGGCGCGCGCCATCGGCGACTGGCTGCTGGGTATGAACGCCACGCGCGGTTATACGTTGAAATACGGGCGCCCCGGCCAGGTGCTTTCCATCGGACGTGTGCAGACGCCCACGCTGGCCATGTTGGTGGAGCGTCAGAAAGCCATCGACAGTTTCGTCCCCAAAAAATACTGGGAGTTGCGCACGTTGTACCGCGGCGGGCTGTTCGTCTGCGAGAAAGGCCGCATCGGCACGGCGGAAGCGGCCGAGGCCTTGAAGGAGCGGGTGGGACGTTTTCCGTTGGAAATTGTCAAGGTGACGCGCAAAAAAGGCAAGGAGGCGCCGCCGCGTCTGTTCGACCTGACGTTGTTGCAGGTGGAGTGCAACAAGAAGTTCGGATTCTCGGCCGAACGGACGTTGCAACTCATCCAGTCGCTTTACGAAAAGAAACTCACGACCTATCCGCGTGTCGATACGAGTTTTTTGCCGAACGAACTCTACGGCAAGGCGCCGGGCATTTTGCAGAACTTGGTGCCATACGCCACGTTCGTGCAGC
>CAMWSI010000260.1 GCA_947176875.1 uncultured Bacteroidales bacterium | reverse complement strand
CTGCTGCCCAAAGCCGCCTTTACAACTTTTACGGGCGCAAAATCGCCGCCGCCGCCGGCAATATCCTGAACGAGCCGGTCAAGTGGTAAAAGCTTTCGGCCCGTCCCGTCCGGTCTTGTCTGTCGCACCATCCATCCGGTGGTTCAGGCGGCCGCCGTCGGGGCGAGCCGTAACGGAATCCCCGTCTTGCTGTAGTCAAAATCCGCACGTTGCCGATAACACGGCTCTTTACCGTCCTTTAGGTTGGATTCAATCGCGCACCGTACGAGAAGGAATTACGGTTTATGGGTTTATATCCAGCGGGCGGTCCGAAAGAACCGCCCGCCTTTGTTTTTTTACCTATTGAATGCGAGTGTCCAAAATAGTGTATAGCCAAAACTGCTTCTAAAAAATGGCACTTTTATATCCAAACTGCCATTTATTTCATGCAGTTTTACTGGTTTGTGTGAAGGACGATATCGAACCCGGGTTCAGGAACGAGATCGTTTACCCCAGCATCACCGTCTGGTGGATGAGCGCATAGATGCCCGAAACCAACCCGGCGAGCAGGATGCCGGCCGTGCAGATGATCAGGACGATGCGCGGCGCGGTTTCGCTCTTGAAGGCCGACACGTCGGCGGGTTCGGCCGGCGGCAGGATAAACATGGCCTTGACCACCAGCAGGTAGTAGTAGAGCGAGATGACGGTGTTGAGCAGCGCAATGAGCAACAGCACGTACGCGCCGCTTTCGGCCGTGGCCGCAAAGATGAAGAACTTGCTGAAGAAGCCTGCGAAGGGCGGGATGCCGGCCAAGGAAAACAGCGCGAACATCAGCGCGACGCTCAGCTTGGGATTCGTCTTGTAGAGGCCGTTGTAGGCCGTCATGTCCGTCCGTCCGCCGTGTTGCTCCACGAGTTGCACGACGCCGAAAGCCGCCACGTTGGAAAGAATATAGACGAAGATATAGTACATGAGCGCGCTCAGCCCGGCGGGCGAGGCCGAGAAAATTCCCAGCACGATATAGCCGGCCTGAGAGATGGACGAGAACGCGAGGAAACGCTTCATGTTCTTTTGTCTGAGCGCGAACAGGTTGCCGACCGTGATGCTGAGCAGAATCAGGATGTAGAGCACGGTTTGCCAGGCGTCTATAAAGAGCGGGAAGACGCGCGTGAGCACGAGGCTGAGCCCGAACACGCCCGCGCCCTTGGAGATGACCGAGAGATAGGTCGAGACCGGCGTGGGCGCACCCTCATAGACGTCGGCCGCCCAAAGATGGTAGGGCACGAGCGACACCTTGAAGAACAGCCCGCTGCACAGCAGAACCATGCCGCCCAGCAAAAGGGGCATCGGGGTCAGGAAATTGTGGATGTCGTCGAAGTAGAGGCTGCCCGTTCCGCCGTAGATGAGCGAGAGCCCGAAGAACGACAGACCGGAGGCGAAGGCCGTGGAGAGGATGAATTTGGCACCCGCTTCGGCCGACCGCCGTTCGTATTTGTCGAACGCGACGAGAGCCGCCATCGGGATGGAGGCGGTCTCCATGCCGACGAAGAACAGCAGGAAGTGTCCCGCGCTGAGCATGAGGTACATGCCGAACAGTGTGGCGAACAGCAGGAAGTAAAATTCTCCGGCCTTGATTTCCGTGTCTTTTCGGCGCAGGAACGGATAGGCCTGCAAACAGACGAGCAGGACGCCTATGTTGAGGATATTCTTGAACAGCAAGGCGGCCGGCGACACGGTGTACATGCCGGCGAAAGCCGTCCGCCCGGCTTCCGCAACGCCGGCCGCATGACCGCAGAGGTCGTTGCCGACGGCGAAACCTATGGCGCAGGCTATCGTGTGCGCCCCCATAAGCATACAGGCCACGAGCGGGATGTACCGGCGGCCGTGTTCGGGTGCGAACAGGTCGTAAACCAACAGAAGCACAAGTGCGGCGACCAGCGATATTTCTTCGTGCAGGGCCAAAAACTGATTGAAATCCATAAGTTGCATATTTTACCGGCCGAGCATGGCCGTGACGGGCGTTAAACTTTCTTGTATCAAATCGGCTATCCAATGGGGAGTGAGCCCTACGACAAGGATGGCGGCAATCAGTGTGGCCGTGGCCACCTTTTCGTACCAGGCGGCGTCGGGCAGGAGCGCGTGGTCGGGATTCTGTAGCGGACCGTAGAGCAGTTTGCCCACGACGCGCAGGATATAGACGGCCGTGATGACAATCGACGTGCAGGCTACGATCGTCAGCATGCGGTGAAAGAGGTCAGCTTCCTGAAAAGCGCCGACAAAGACGTTCATTTCGGCCACGAAGCCGCTTAAGCCCGGCAGGCCGAGCGAGGCGAGACCCGCTACGACGTAGCAGACGCCGAGATAGGGCATGATTCGCATCAGGCCGCCCATCTGCCGGATGTCGCGCGTGTGGGTACGGCCGTAGATGCCGCCGATGAGCGCGAAGAACAAGGCCGTCATCAGGCCGTGCGAGAGCATCTGCAACACCGCGCCCGTCATGGCCGTGGGATTGAGCATGAGCAGCGCGAACAGCACCAAGCCGCAGTGGCTGACGGAAGAATAGGCATTGAGGTATTTGAGGTCGGTCTGCACGCAGGCCGAAAACGCGCCATAAACGACGCTGACGCCGGTCAGGAGCAGGAAAATCCACGAG
>CAMWSI010000259.1 GCA_947176875.1 uncultured Bacteroidales bacterium | reverse complement strand
GTCTGGAAGCCTGTGATAGATGACACACGTTTAATCCCCACTTTCGTCGCGGGATACTTGGAGTTTTATGATTCCAATGATGATTGGCGCACGGTCACACTGGATATTGACTCTCTGAAAATAGAAAAAGCAGGATATGAGAAAATACAAGGCGATTGGTATGAGGTAGTTGCATCCATGAATGCTGTATCCATAACGCTTTCTTCCAACGATACGCCATTCAAAAGAGGGATAGTCATTGATATTGATGATGGTCAAGGTAAGGGAGGGCATGCTGTGATGGCTTCCCAGTCTCCTAAATCGTGGAATCAAGAGTGACAAAAATAGATTTTTGGGTGTAAAAGAGCGGGCTGAAAAGATTTCAATCCGCTCTTTTTTTGCCTATCCTAAACCTATCGCCTGGCGACAGCTTCCGCCATCCTTTCCGCCGCCTTGCCGAATTGGCGATAAATCGCTACATTTGCTACCTTGTGTTTTGAAATTATCAACGAGAAAATAATATGAAAAAGTACATTTTAGCGTTCTTCGCGCTGTTGGGCGGCGCGTTCACGCTGCAAGCCCAAACGCCGGCAGAAGATACCGCGCCGCTGTGGCTCCGTTATCCGGCCGTTTCTCCGGATGGAAAACAAATCGCTTTCGGTTATGAGGGCGACATTTATGTGGTGCCGGTGGAAGGCGGTGCAGCGCGTCAGCTGACGACGAACCCCGCTTACGACGCGCGTCCCGTGTGGAGTCCGGACGGTAGCCGCATCGCGTTTATGAGCGACCGAGAGGGTAGTCGCGATATCTACGTCGTGTCGGTGGAAGGCGGCGCGGCCAAGCGCGTCACGACGCGGAGCGGCGTCGAAATTCCCTATGCGTTCCTGTCCGACAATACAATCATCTTCGGTACGGCCGCCATGCCGACGGATATGGACCGTCAGATGCCGCAAAGCACCTATCCGCAACTCTACAAGGTATCGGCCGACGGCGGACGTCCGGAACTGTATCAGGCGCAGCCGATGCTCGACATCAGCCTCGCGCCCGACGGCCGCATCCTTTACAACGACAGCAAAGGTTACGAAGATCCGTGGCGCAAGCACCACACCTCTTCGGTCACGCGCGACATCTATCTGTATGACAACGGTACCTATACGCGCCTGACCGAATTCAAGGGCGAGGACCGCAACCCGGTATGGGCTTCCGACTATAAGAACTACTATTATCTAAGCGAACAGGACGGCAGTTTCAACGTTTACAAACGTGAGGCCGCCGCGGGTTCCAAAGCGGCCCAGCTGACCGATTTTCAAACGCATCCGGTGCGTTTTCTGAGCGTTTCGAACGACAACCTGCTGTGCTTTACGTACAACGGCGAGATTTACACGATGCGCGAAGGGGCGCAGCCGGTCAAACTCAATGTCAAGATTGTGAGTGACCCCTCCGAGAAAGAACTCGTCAAGAAGATTCTGCGCAGCGGTGCGACCGAAATCGCCGTTTCGCCCGAAGGCAAGGAAATCGCGTTCGTGCTGAAAGGCGACGTCTATGTGACTTCCGTTGAATACGAAACGACGAAGCAGGTCACGAACACGCCCGAATACGAACGCAACATCGACTTCGCGCCCGACGGCCGTTCGATTGCCTACGCTTCCGAACGCGACGGCCTCTGGCAGGTCTATCAGACGTCCATCGTCTCCAAAGACGAAAAGAGTTTCGCCTATGCCACCGAACTCAAGGAAGAGAATCTGACCAAATCGGATGCCACGAGTTTTTATCCCAAATACAGCCCGGACGGCAAGTCGTTGGCTTTTTTGCGTAACCGAACCGAAATCTGTGTTCTCGACTTGAAATCGGGCAAGGTGCGTACGGCCATGGACGGCAAATACGAATATTCATATACCGACGGCGACCAGGCTTTCTGCTGGAGCCCCGACAGCCGCTGGATACTGACCGGTTATATCGGCATTGGCGGCTGGAACCACCACGATTTGGCGATGGTCAAGGCCGACGGTTCGGGCGAAATCCATAACCTGACCAACAGCGGTTACAGCGAGCATAACGGACAGTGGGTGTTGGGCGGCAAGGCCATGATGTTTATCAGCGACCGCAACGGCTACCGCAGCCACGGTTCGTGGGGCAGCGAGGATGATATCTATCTGATGTTCTTTGACCGCGAGGCTTACGAACGCTTCAAGATGGACAAGGAGAGCGTGGCGTTGGCCGACGAGAAGAAAGAAGCCGAAAAGAGCAAGAAAGAAAAGAAAGAGGAGGCCGACAGCACGGCCGACAAGAAAGACAAGGTGGAACCGCTCGAATTCGATTGGGATTACCTTGACGAACGGACGGTGCGGCTGACGTCGGTCGATAATGTCGTGGATATGTTCCTGGACAAAGACGGCGAAAAACTGTATTACATTGCCCCCGAACAGGGTAAGTTCGCTTTGTGGTGCAAGAACCTCCGGGAAGGCAAGACCGAAATCAAGGTGCGCGACGTAGGGTATGGCTCGCTGTTGCCTACAAAAGACGGTTCGGCATTCTTCATGCTGGGCCGCAACGGTATCCAGAAAATCACGGCCGCCAGCGGCGAGGTGGAATCGGTGGATTTCGCGGCCGCCCATACGGCTTATCCGGCCAAGGAACGCGCCTATTGGTTCAACCATATCT
>CAMWSI010000258.1 GCA_947176875.1 uncultured Bacteroidales bacterium | reverse complement strand
ACGTTCGGCCATGCGTTCGAGTCGTTGTGCATGGCCAAAGGGGAGCCGGTTCCGCATGGCCGCGCCGTGGCCTGGGGCATGGTGTACGAACTCTATCTTTCGGTCAGGCGGTGCGGTTTCGACGCCGTTCTGTTCCGGAAAATCAGGGAGATGCTGACGGCTTATTACGGGCGTCCGTCTTACGGTGCGTCCGATATGGCGGCATTGGGCGGTTATCTGCGGCAGGATAAGAAAAACGCGGACGGGACGGTGCGTCCGGGCGTCTTGTCGGCCCCCGGTGCGGGCGACTATGGTTTCAGTATGTCGCTGGCCGATGCTTTGGAGGTTTTGGAACATGGCAACGCTGTCTATTCGTTTTAAGCCGGGGCGTCTGACGGGGCGTGTCGCGGTGCCGGGTTCCAAAAGTATCAGCAACCGTCTGTTGGTTATGGCCTATCTCGCGGGTGTGGATTATCATCCCGACAATCTTTCTACGGCCGACGATACCGTACTTATGAGGACATTGTTGGACAAGGTGGCGGCGCATCGTTCCGGTCGCGGTACCGCGACCGGAGCCGGCGCAGTCCGTTTGGACTGCGCCAACGCGGGCACCGTCCTGCGGTTTCTGACCGCTTTGCTGGCTTTTGAACCGGGGGAATGGCTGCTGGACGGCAGCCCGCGTATGCGCCGCCGTCCGATAGGCCTGTTGGTGGCGGCCCTGCAAGCCGTGGGAGCCGACATCCGCTATGCGGCGGAGGTCGGTTATCCGCCCTTGTTGATACGCGGCCTCGATGCCGCCGCCGTGCGAGAAAAGATGTGGCCTGTCGATGCGTCAATGAGTAGCCAATACGTCTCGGCGCTGATGCTGGCTGCCTGCCGTGTGGAAGGCGGCGCGCAACTGCGTTTGACGGGCGAACGGACGTCGCAACCCTATATCCGTATGACGGCCGCGTTGCTGCGCGCCGCCGGCGTTGAGGTGGGCGATACCGAGGCCGCTGAATTCAAGGTCTGCGGGCGCCCCTCGGCCGCGTTGCCGCCTTATGTCGAGCCGGATTGGAGTTCGGTCTCGTATTTTTATGGTCTGTTGGCCTTGAGCGAAGGCGGGGAATTGTTTTTGCCGGGCTTGCGGCAAGACAGTTGTCAAGGCGACCGCATTGTGACCGAATGGTTTAAGGCCTGGGGGGTAGAGAGCCGGTTTGAGGCGGATGGGCTACGGTTGTCGCGTCCGCTCTGTTGTAAACCGGCCGTTCTGACACTCGATTTTACCCATCAACCCGATTTGTTGCAGACTATGGCGGTCGTATGTGCCGGTTCTGGAATCGAAGCCCGGTTCACGGGCGTGAAAAACCTGCGGTATAAGGAAACCGACCGTGTGGCTGCCGTCGTGGCGGAATTGAACCGATTGCAGGTCGCGGCGGAAGTCCAAGGCGACGATACGTTGGTTATCGCGTCGGGTCAGCCTGAAATAAAACCGGGAACCGTTATATGGACTTACGGCGACCACCGTATGGCTTTGGCTTTTTCCATGCTGTCCGTCTTGCGGCCGATTACGATAGAAAATCCGGCCGTTGTCCGTAAATCGTTCGATACCTATTGGATGTCGTTGGCGTCTTTGGGCGCCGAGATGGACTTGCGGTGAGGCAACTTGCCGTTGAGTGCCAGAATCAACAGCACAACGCCAAGTGCGATGAACGGCAGGCTGAGCATCTGTCCCATGTTCAGCACGTAGTCGTCTTCCCACAATTCCTGGTTCTCTTTGACGAATTCGATGAGGAACCTCATGCCGAAACAACCGATGAGGAAACAGGAGAACGAAACGCCTTCTTTCAGTTTGCCGTCTTTTTTGATGTAATAGGTTAGCAGGCCGAGGAACAGCAGGAAATAAGACAGGGCTTCGTAAATCTGTGTGGGATGTTTGGGCATGACCTCGCCGTTGCGGACAAAGAGAAAGCCCCACGGTAATGTCGTCGTATGGCCGTAGATTTCCGAATTGATGAGGTTGCCGGTGCGGATGAAAAGACCGCCCAAAGCCACGACCACCACGAGCCGGTCCAACAGATACCAGTAAGAGAGTTTGTATTTCCGCGCCACGAGATAAATGGCGAGGAGAATCGCGATGGCCGCACCGTGGCTGGCCAGGCCGCCGTCGCGGATATAGAGGATTTCTATCCAGTGCTCGGCCGTCAGGTAGTAGGCGGGTTCGTAAAACAGGCAGTGCCCTAAGCGCGCCCCGATGACCACGGCTAAGACGACATACCACAGCAGGCTGTCCACCAGCGTTTCGGGCTGCTTCTCCTTGCGGAACATTTTGGTGAGGATGAAATATCCGAGCGCGAACGTGATGGCGAACAGAACGCCGTACCAGCGGATTTCCAAGCCGAATACCGTGAAAGCGGTCGGATTGACGTTCCACGTGATGTAAGCGAGATTGGCGGGAGAAAACATAAGGAAGATAGATTAAGAGCGGCAAACCGGGTCTCGAACCCGCGACCTCCAGCTTGGGAAGCTAGCGCTCTACCAACTGAGCTACTGCCGCCTGAAAATACGTGCCTAATGGAAGAATGTCATCGGCCGTGGCACATAAAAGGCCGGAAAACGACCGCAAAAGTACGAAAAAAAAACTAAATTTGCATATTCATTGAAAGAATATGATTAACGACGAGGTCA
>CAMWSI010000257.1 GCA_947176875.1 uncultured Bacteroidales bacterium | reverse complement strand
CCATCAGGCCTATGTGGACAATCTGAACAAGCTGCGCGTAGGTACGCCGTTTGAAGAAGCCGGTCTGGAAGAAATCATCCGCAAGGCGGATGGCGGCCTTTACAACAACGCCGCTCAGGTTTGGAACCATACGTTTTATTGGAACTGCCTTTCGCCGCAAGGCGGCGGACAGCCGACCGGCGCCTTGGCCGAAGCCATTGACCGGGCTTTCGGTTCTTTCGAACAGTTCAAGACCCAGTTCAGCACGGCGGCGGCCGGATTGTTCGGTTCGGGTTGGGTATGGCTCGTGCGCGACAACAAGAACGGCCTCGCCATCCTGCCCACGTCCAATGCCGGCAACCCGATCCGCGACAACAAGGAACCCTTGCTCGTCATAGACGTTTGGGAACACGCTTATTATTTGGACTATCAGAACAAACGCGCCGACTACATCGCCCATTTCTTCGATTTAATCGATTGGAAGGCTGTGGAAAGCCGTTTCTAACCCTTATCGCCCATGCCTGTCTTTTTGGTCGGTTTCATGGGCTGCGGTAAAACGGAAATAGGGCAATGCCTGTCCGAAATGACGGGCTTGCCCTTTTTTGATACCGACGGCCTGATAGTACGCCGTAGCGGCTTGTCCGTCAGTGATATATTTGAGCAACAAGGAGAAGCGGCCTTCCGGCGCATGGAGTCGGAACTGATACGGCAGTATGCATTTCCGGAAGCCTGCATCGTGGCGACGGGCGGCGGCCTGCCCTGCCATGACGGCAACATGGCGTTTCTGAACAGCCGGGGGCAAACGGTGTTTTTGGACGCGCCCGAAGCAATACTGCTCAAGACCTTGGCCGAACCGTCAGCCCGGGCGGGCCGACCGATGCTGGCTACGGCGGCCGACGACGCGCTGCAAACGAAAATCAAACGGCTGTTGGCCACGCGCCGCCCGTTCTACGAACAGGCCTCTTATCGCATGGCCGTCGCCGACACCGCCGAAGCGCAGAAGCCGCTGTTGGAAAAATTGATGCTGGAGTTTGGATTGAAAGTCCAATAAAGGCAGCCTTATAAGGATGGCAAAACATCCATGAAGCCTCATAACGGACGCTGTGCGTCCTCAAAGTCGGCTTCATGGATGTTTTCTTTCACCGTCTTTCCAATAGCACGACGTTTTCCACATGATAGGTGTGCGGGAACATATCGACGGCCTGCCACTTCACGACTTTATACTGCGCGTCCATTCGTTGCAGGTCGCGCGCCTGTGTCGCCGCGTTGCAACTGACATAGACGATGCGCGGCGGCAAAAGCTTAAGCAACTGCTCCACCACCTTCTCGTGCATACCCTCGCGCGGCGGATCGGTCACGACGACATCCGGCCGTCCCTGCACCGCTATCCATTCGTCCGTAAACACCTTGGCCATGTCGCCGGCAAAAAACGTCGCATGGCCGATACCATTGTCGGCCGCGTTGAGCCGCGCGTCGGCCACGGCGTCCTCCACATATTCCACCCCTACGACCTTACGCGCTTTATCAGCCAGATACAGGCCTATCGTACCCGTGCCCGTATAGAGGTCGTACAACAACTCCTTGCCCGTCAGACCGGCGAAGTCGCCGACCACCCGGTACAGCCGTTCGGCCTGCGTGCCGTTGGTCTGGAAAAACGACTTGGGGCCGATGCGGAATTTCAGGCAATCGCCATCCGAAGCCGTCGTCCCGCGCTCTGCCGCAACCTCCCCGGCATTCCCCGCCACTGAGGTGCCGTAACGCGGCATCCGATACACCAGATACGGTTGCCCCGCATAGAGCCGCACGTCTTGGTCGGCAATGCTGTCGTTGGGTTTGTCGTTGAAACAGTAATGCAGCGAAACAATCTCGGGAAAACGCTGCAACAAGGCGTCGAAAACAGGTTTGACGCTCTCCAAAGGCACGGTCTTCAGCACAACCGTCACCATAAACTCGCCGCGCTCGTTGCAACGCAGAATCACATTGCGCCACACGCCCTCCCCGCTGCGGACATGGTAGAACGGCAGACCGCTTTGCAAGGCCAGTTCTTTCAGGAACAGCTGGATCTGATTCGACGGCTCCGGTTGCAGATGGCATTGACGGATATCCAATACCTTGTCGAACTTGCCGGGTAGATGAAAGCCCAAGCCTGCCCGTTCGGCCACGCTGAAAGCCGTGTCGGAGGCCATCTCTTCGGCCGAAAGCCAGCGGAAAGGTGAAAACGTATATTCTATTTTGTTCCGGTAAGCCACCGTCCGCGGCGATCCCAAGATAGGCAACGGCTCCGGCAGTTCCACCTTGCCGATGCGCTCCAACTGGTCGCGTACCTGTTGCTGTTTCTGCGCCAGTTGCGCCTCATAGGCCAGATGCTGCCATTTGCAACCGCCGCATAAGCCGAAATGCGTGCAAAACGGCGTACAACGTAATTCAGAGGCTTTTTTGAGCCGCAGAATCCGGCCCTCCATATAACTGGATTTGGAACGATAGACCTCGATGTCGGCCACGTCGCCGGGCGTGCAGAGCACTACGGTCGTCAGCGCCGGGAAGAGGCGGCGGTTGGCCGCCTGCATCGTGCGTCCGAATTCGAAGTCGATGCTGTTGCGCACGCCGCGGAGCATGGCGCATGCTCCCTCCGCCTTGGCGAAGTCGCCCGTCAGACCGGTGTAGATG
>CAMWSI010000256.1 GCA_947176875.1 uncultured Bacteroidales bacterium | reverse complement strand
CGACCCCGGATCTTCCGAATACAAGGCCGCCAACGATGCGAAACTTTCACCTTTCTCTATCCGCTCCCGCAAGGCCTCCACACGGGCCTTGGCCACCAACTTCTCCTCCGCGCTGACTTTCGGCTTCTTGACAATCAACGACAATTCATACTGCATGGAAACCAACGGGATGCTGTCTTTCGGCAAGAGATTGTAAAACCGCTTCACTTCGGTCGGCGTCACGCGGATATCCTCGGTTATCTTGCCTTCCATCGTACGCGCGATAATGGCGTTCCTTACCATTTCCCGGTATTCTTCCTTGATTTGAACGATGGTCTTGCCGTAAAATTCCTCCAATTTCTCGCGCGAACCGATCTGTTCGATAAAATACGCCAGACGCGCCTCCAACTCGCCCTCGATCTGATTCTCGCCGATTGAAACGCTATCCTCATCGGCCTGCAACGCGTAAAGATTACTGATAAGCATCGTTTCCAACGCGTTACATCTTATTTCATCGCTCACGAGCGTCCCCCCCATACGGATGCTCTCCACCGTCTTTTCCACATCCGACAACTTGACCATCTTCGTGCCGATGACCGCCACAATCTGGTCTATCATCAACCGTTGCGGCGTATTTTTCGTATGCCGGAACCCGTTCTCCGCGGCCGTCGGCTGCAGGTCGGTTTCCCCTGCCACCACCGTGTCGGCCAACGCCACGGTATCGGCCTGCACGGACCCGGTTTCTCCGCCAAGCGTGTCGGACATCACCACAAATGCCGGTACCGACGCGGGAGCGACCTCACCGGCCCGTACCGGGCAACCGCCCAACAAGAGACCCGTCCAAACGATACCCGCCACTATTTTCATCTGCAACTTAATTATATTTTATCCAATGGTTTTCTTCGGCTTCCCGCATCAAATCCCGCTGCATCTTCTGCAAGAATACCTGCCGGCGATGATTCAACAGTATCTGGCGTATCCGCTCCGTCTCGAAATTGAGCGGCGAAACCATATCCCGTACCTTGAAATCGACAATCGTCACATAATAGACCGCCTCCCCCGCGCTGATCTCGATATTCCGGTTGTTTTTAAGAAAATTCTCCTGATTATAGGTCTGTATCGGCACTTCCCGCAACAAATCGTTGAAATAAAGCCACTGCTCGTCTTCCAGATAATAGTTTTCCGCCGCCTGCTGGCACCATTTGGCCAACTGCAACATATTTTCGTCGGTAAAAGGAGTCGCGAACATTTCCTTTTTGATTTTCTCCGCCAACCGATGGTCTTTCCGTATTTTGACGAAACGGACGCGCACGATGTTGCTCTTCAGATAGAACTGCGACTTATTTCGCTCATAATAGGTGGCAATCTCTTCGGCACTTACCGCCGTATCCAGACGCTGGCTCAGCACACGGTTCTGATAATCGTACAAAATCAAAGAATTCCTATAATCCTCTATCTGCTTCTCGAAAGCTGCGGAAGAGACCGCCGTATTCTCTTTCGCTTTCCTAAGCATAACTTGCTGTAGCACCCAGTCTTTAACGATTTTATCGGCAATATGCGCACTGTCGTGCGACAACGTGCCTTTCGGAATCTGCACTTCAATGTCTTCCTTATACAGCACCGAATCGCCCACACGTACCGCCACCGTAGCCTCCCGCTCCGCACCGGAAGGCCGGCGGCAGGAAAATAAAAGCCCCCCGAGCAGACAGAACAAGCCTATCCCCCGGAAGCCCCCGTATAGAATTCTGCGTTTAGCGTCCATTCAATTGCCTGAACACGGTTTCATTAACCAACACCGGATAACGCGCTTTCAATTCCTTGATCCACATCGTATCCAGATAACTCTGATAATCGGTAATGACCAAACCCCGCACTTCGTCCAACTTCTTCTGTTTTTTCGGAACAATGCCCCGGATAATGGCAAACGCTTTCAGACTCTCGCCCGACAGAATATCGTTCGAGACGCCTTCTTCCCACGCGATACGATCCAAGAATAGACTTTCGCCCGGTCCGTACAATCCCTCCTCCACGCGGACGGCGCCTTTACCGAATTTTTTATCGGCTTCCGCCTGCAATTGTCCGGCATCCGTTTTGCCGGCCGCGTAGGCCTTGTTAATCCACTTGCGCACCTTTTCCGTCGCCGCTTCCCGCACATCGTAAATTACCAAAACGGCATCGGCTTTCTCCGGCCACATATAGTTCGCCTTATGTTCCTCATAAAATTTCTCCAATCCCACGGTATCCTGAGACGCCTTGGACCATACCCGGTCGTTCATCATCTCGAACAAATAGATCCCGTCGCGATATTCCCTCATCAAATCCTTGAATTCCGGATATTTATCATCCAATTTCAGCAATTCGTCCTGAAAGGCATACGAATTCTTGTAAATCTCATACAGTTTCCGAACCGCAAACTCCTTGGTACCGCTGGTCGAACGTTGTTTTTCGGCGACATAACGACCGAAATCACGCAACGGTACGCTTTTTCCGTCATAGACAAACAATGTCTTGTCATAGAGTTTATTCGTCGAATCGAACACCCAACGCCCCTTTACCACGTCATCCGTCAATAACGTTTTGAGAAACTGCGA
Source organism: uncultured Bacteroidales bacterium (assembly GCA_947176875.1). Taxonomy (GTDB): domain Bacteria; phylum Bacteroidota; class Bacteroidia; order Bacteroidales; family P3; genus CAMXAS01. Next base: position 113 of record CAMWSI010000256.1, on the reverse strand, counting down.
AAAAACAGCTTCATTTTCTTTCATGCCATATTCACGCATAAGACGGTGCGCGAAACTCTGCAACGGCATTTCGGCACGCATATCCCGGTTGCTGCTGATGCGGTATTCTATAT
>CAMWSI010000255.1 GCA_947176875.1 uncultured Bacteroidales bacterium | reverse complement strand
CGTCGAATGGCGCCTTACAGGCTGTCCGGATGGCTTCCGGGTCAATGGACGCCATACAATCCTTTATTTCGGAAAACAAATCGGCGCGTTTTTCCGCGGTTTTGGCGGCTCCCCATTTTTTCAGGGCGTATTCGAGCGTGCAGAGGGCTTCCGCGCCTTGCAGGAACAGCAAGGCCTGCTGTTGCTTCGCCGCCATTTCGTCTTCGGCGTGGATGCGTGCCATCGACATGATGGCGGGCCCCATTTTGAGGGCGGTCTCTATAACCGCCGCCGGATTTTCCAAAATGGCCGTTCCGGCCGGTTGCGGTTCGTCGCCAATCGGCGCGGTTCCGTCTTCCGCTAAACTCAAACTGATGGTGTTGCCGTTTTCAAGCGCAGGCGCGGCTTTGGGCGGTTTTTGCGCCGCCAACCGCCGTCTGCGGTCCCTGCGTCCCAGGCTCAGTACCAATACGCCGCCGACGATGAGTAAGGCGGAAACCAAAATAAGTATCATGAAAATCAGCTTCATAACAATCAACTTAAAGGTTAGTCGAGCGATTCCTCCGCCGCTTTTATGTCGGCATCCGTCGCTTGGCGGACGGATAATATTTTGCCTTCGAAAAACAAGGTCTCACCGGAAAGCGGGTGGTTGAAATCCAAGGAGACAATGTCGTCCTGGATTTCAGTAATCATAGCCTCGTAGGTCGTTTCGTCGGCATCCACAATCGGAATGATGTTGCCTTCGAAAATGTTTTCGGCCGCTTCTTCGGGCAGGCCTTCCAACAGTTCGGCCTTGGGCACGCGTACGAATTTCTCTTCGTCGTAGTCGCCGTAGGCTTCCGTCGGGTTCAAACTGAACGAGAACGAATCGCCGGCTTGTAATCCTGTAATCCGTTCTTCGAAAGATTCCAGCAAAATGCCATGTCCCACAACGATATCCATGGCGTCTTTTTCGCCGATCACCTCTATGATTTCTCCGTCCGCCTTGTCGAAGCGGAGCGTATAAGTCAATTTGACAAGCGTGTCTTTGGCTATTTTCATACCGTTTTTTCTGTATGACGGTTTACAATCAAACTATCGTTTACAAAATTAGGTAAAAAATAAGAAAAACAAAAGTGACGCCGCGCTTGTCGCAAGGGAGGTCGGCGGAAGCGGCCGTTCTGTCGGCTCCGGTTTCCGGTAGTGGCCGGAGTTATTCAATGGCGGCTGTTGGAAACTTGTACTCCGGCGTCAGTCGGGGAGTTCCGCTTAATGCTTATATTTGTAATCACGAAGAGGAAAAAACGAAGCACGTGCATAGAAGAATCATCACCTATAATGTCAATGGCATTCGGGCGGCCGTCGCCAAAGGCTTTCTCGAATGGCTGGGGGAGAGCGGTGCCGATGTGGTCTGTCTTCAGGAGACCAAGGCGCAGCCGGACCAGATACCGGTCGAAGCGTTCGCGGCACTGGGGTATCGGACCTATATGTTCTCGGCCGAGAAAAAAGGCTACAGCGGGGTCGCGTTACTGACGAAAATACAGCCAGACCGTGTGCTGTCGGGCATGGGAATGCCGGTCTATGACCGCGAAGGGCGGTTTATCCGCGCCGATTTCGGTGACGTGAGCGTGGTCAGCGTCTATCCATCCGTCCGGCACTTCCGGCGACGAACGGCAACGGTTCAAAATGCAGTGGCTGGCCGATTTCGAACAATATGTCCTGCGACTGCGGGCCGAACGCCCTCGCCTCGTGTTGTGCGGCGATTACAACATCTGTCATGAGGCCATCGATATACACGATCCTGTCCGCAACGCGAATTCCTCGGGTTTTTTGCCGGAAGAACGCGATTGGATGACCGGCTTTCTGGCGCAAGGGTTTACGGACAGTTTCCGCTATCTGTATCCGGAGGCCAAGGATCAATATACGTGGTGGAGTTTCCGTGCAGGCGCACGCGGCAAGAACAAAGGGTGGCGCATCGATTATCTGATGTTGAGCGATGATTTGAGGCCGCGGTTGAAAGAGGCCTTCATCTTGCCGCAGGCCGTGCATTCGGATCATTGCCCTACCGGTATCGTATTGGATATGTAAAGTCTAAAAACAACCGAAGTATGAAGTGTAAAATGCTTAAGAACGCCTGTCTGTTTGTGTTGGCGGCAGGTGTGGGGGTTTCTTGTGTTTCGTCGAGGAAATACAATGAATTGTTGTCTAAAAGCGAGTCCTGCGCGCAAAAGAGCGCGGCTTTGGAAAAGGAGAACCTGCAATATAGCGAGGATTTGACCGAATGCAAGGCCAAGACGGACTTGCTGGACGGGCAGTTGCAGGCCGCCCGCAGGGAGGCCGATACGTTACGGCGCGACTACCTGCTTTGCAGCGAGGAACTGGCGCAAATGAAAGCCAGTTACAAACAAATGGACAGTCGTTATAAGACAACGGTGTCGAGTAAGAACGAGTTGGCCGAGGCCTTGAGCCTCAAGGAGGCCGAATTGGCCGAGAAAGAAGCCGAGTTGGCCGAGAAAGAAAAGGCTTTGGCTGAAAAAGAGGCGCGGGTCAATGAGTTACAGGGCATTCTGGATAGAAAGGATGCCGAGATGAACGCGTTGCTGAATAAGGTGAACGATGCGCTTTTGGGTTTCAAGGACAAGGGGTTGTCGGTTTATACGAAGAACGGCAAGGTTTATGTGTCCATGGCCGAGAAGCGGCTGTTCGCTTCCGGCAGCTGGACCGTGGGCGCC
>CAMWSI010000254.1 GCA_947176875.1 uncultured Bacteroidales bacterium | reverse complement strand
CCGCCATACCGATCAGGAACAAGCCCAGACACCAACGTCGCCAATTGTTTTTCATCGTTTCTCCCTCCGTTTAACGGTCACTGTCTTTTTTACCGAACGCATAGGTCACGCCGAGATGAATGGCCAAGGCCGAATAACGGAACGCCAGTTCCTGCATCTCGCCAAGGGGCGTTTCCGTATTCTTGTGCGAGTTGCCGAACACGCCGTAGCGGTATTCGACCGTCAGTTGCGCCAACAGATGCTTTACGATGCGGTATTGCAATCCGAAATCCGCCCCGATCTGCATGTCCAAATTGTCCCGGGCGCGAATGACTTTCGTTACTTGACGGTCCGTCCGGAGCTTTTTACCCACAGCATCCAAAACCGGTATCTTCTCGACCGCAGAGGCCATCGGACTGATCATAAAGCCGCAACGCCCCTGGACCTGCCCTATCAGATACAATTTCGATATGATAGGCACCCTGACATTAAGCGACAACCCGGCCGAATAAACCTCCCAGCCGGTCTTATGCAACTTGCCCGGATAGGTCGTCGTAATGGCCGTATTGAAGTCATATCCGAACAATTGCGCACCCACCGCGACCCCCAAACCGAAATACGGCACAAAATAGTATTGATACGACAAATCGGCCGAAAAACCGACAGCCGCCCCCTGCGGGATACCTGAAGTTCCGGTCTGGCGTTTGAAATCGCCCATCGGAAACGCCGGTCCGATTTTCAACGTCGCTTCCGACTTCAAATCGAATTCCGAGGTAAACTCGGGCAACTTGAACGCTTGCGCCCGCACCGCACCGCCGCACAACCACAGCCCAATCCACAACGCGCCGAACAGCGCCGCCAGTTTCTTGTCCATATCGTATCGTTTCAAACTGTTTTCCCTTACGGATTTATACATGACCTAAAAGAGCAAAGATAAGAAAAAAAACGCATTCGGCCTAAACATTTTTATCAGGGCGGTTTCTTTGAAAATTAGAAAATTTGCCCTATGTTTGCATTGTTTACGCCGTTGCTTCGGCAAAAGCGGAAACGTAACGCACATAGCATATTAATCATCTTAAAATAACATTGTTATGAAAGTAGCACACAATTTCAACGCAGGTCCCTGCGTATTACCGAAGCCTGCGATGCAAGCCGGTATCGAAGCCTTGAAAGATTTTGCCGGCACCGGCATGGGTGTGATTGAAGTATCGCACCGTAGCAAGGAATGGCAAGCCGTCATGGACGAAACCGTAGCCTTGTGGAAAGAACTCTACAACATTCCCGAAGGTTACCACGTCCTGTTCCTCGGCGGTGGCGCCAGCACGCAGTTCCTCTATGTGCCGTTCAACCTGTTGAACAAGAAAGCCGCCTACCTCGAAACCGGCGGTTGGGCCGCCAAAGCCGCGAAGGAAGCCAAATATTTCGGTGAAGTTGAAATCGTTGCTTCTTCCAAGGAAACGACCTACAACTACATTCCGAAAGGTTGGAAAATCCCGACGGATGCCGACTACTTCCACATCACGACGAACAATACACTGTACGGTACCGAAATCAAGGAAGATATCGACAGCCCCGTCACGCTGGTGGCCGATATGTCGTCCGATTTCATGAGCCGTCCCGTTGATGTCAGCAAATACGGCCTCATCTACGGCGGCGCCCAGAAGAACGTCGGCCCCGCGGGGGTAACCGTCGTCATCGTCCGCGAAGACATTCTCGGCAAGGTTGAACGCCCGTTGCCCACGATGGTGGACTACCGCACGCACATCAAAGACGGTTCGATGTTCAATACGCCGCCCGTATTCCCCATCTTCATGATGCACGAAACCCTGAAATGGGTCAAGAATCTCGGCGGCCTGAAAGTCATCGAAAAGATGAACATCGAAAAATCCGAAATGCTCTATAACGAAATCGACAACAACCCGATGTTCAAGGGTACGATTAAAGACAAGGCCGACCGTTCCAGAATGAACGTCTGCTTCGTTATGGAAGACAAATACAAAGACAAGGAAGCCGACTTCCTCGAATACGCCAAAGCCGCCGGCATGGTGGGTATCAAGGGCCATCGCTCCACGGGCGGTTTCCGCGCCTCCATCTACAACGCCTGCCCGAAAGAAAGCGTACAGGCTTTGATCGACTGCATGCAGGAATACGCGAAGAAAAACGCTTAATTCCCGACTTGCGCCAAGGGGGCTGGTTTTCCACATAAGGGAGGACAGCCCCCTCCTTATTTAATCAAACTCAAAAAGCAAATAAACATGAAAGTATTAGTTGCCACTGAAAAACCTTTCGCGAAAGCGGCTGTGGACGGCATTCGAAAAATCGTTGAAGACGCCGGCTTCGAATTGGCGCTCTGCGAAAAATACACCGATGTTCAACAATTCTACGATGCGGTAGCCGATGCCGACGCTTTGATCGTTCGTTCCGACAAAGTGACGAAAGAAGTCATCGACCATGCCAAGAATCTGAAAATCGTTGTCAGAGCCGGTGCCGGTTACGACAACCTCGACCTCGCGGCCTGCACGGAAAGAGGCATCGTCGCGATGAACACGCCGGGTCAGAACTCCAACGCCGTGGCCGAACTGGCCATCGGCATGGCGATTTACATGTACCGCAACAAATTCACGCCGGGAACGGGTCACTAATTGATGGGAAAGAAATTGGGCTTTCACCCATCCGCCAACGTAGCCCCCCCCGAAGCCCCCAACGCCAAA
>CAMWSI010000253.1 GCA_947176875.1 uncultured Bacteroidales bacterium | reverse complement strand
GCAATACGGGCTTCGACAGCGGCTTCGGCGGTGGTTTTGACGGCGGCATGGGCGGTTTCGGTCCGGCGGGCGGCGGCTTCGGGAATGCCGGCGGTGCGTCCGGCACCGTCATCACGATGCCTTCCAAGATGAACGATATGCCGCCCGGTATGGCGCCGGACGATTTTCCGGGGGCGGGTGCGCCCTCGTCGGGTTCGGCCGATACGGACGTGCCGTTCTAAAAAGCGGAGGGGACGCGGATGCGGACGGTTCAAAGTAGGTCTCGCGGCCGTCAGGCCTGCCGTACGCGCCTGTCCGGCTTGTGGCGGCTCGCGTGTCTTTGGCGGTGCGTGCTGGCGGCGAAGCGGAGGCAAGCGGTAGTGCGGTTTGCTGCGTGTAGACCGGCGCTGCGGCGACAGCCGAAGCGGGTGGGGCGTGCGCTCTTGTTGTGGTGGTGCGTGCTGGCGGCGGGGACGGTGACTTCGGTTCAGCCACTCCGGGCCGCGCAGTTGCTCGTGCCGATGGATCAGGCGCAGGCCAATCATCTCAAGGCTTACGGCGTGGCCTACTGGGTGTTGCAGTACGGCGGCGAAATCAGTTGGCTGCTCAATTATCGGGGCGGCGCGTTTCTTTTACCTTACAGTGCGGAGATAGAGCGGGAATGCCGTTTGCGTGACGTGAGCGCGGCGGCGCTTTCGGACGCGCAGGTGCAGGCCTTGCGGGCGGAAATAGCCGGCGCGGACGTGAACATGGACGAAGTGCCTTTGCAGAAGGCGCCGCGCATAGCCGTCTATTCGCCCAAGAACAAACGGCCGTGGGACGACGCCGTGACGATGGCGCTGACCTATGCCGAAATTCCCTACGATGTGGTCTATGACGATGAGGTGATGTCGGGCATTTTGCCGATGTACGACTGGCTGCACCTGCACCACGAGGACTTTACGGGACAGTTCGGCAAGTTCTGGGCGCGTTACCGCCACGAGGCTTGGTATCAGCAGGACGTGGCCGAGACGTTGGCGCGGGCGCGCAACTACGGCTTTACCAAAGCCTCCGAACTCAAGTTGGCCGTGGCGCACAAGATACGCGATTTCGTCATGGGCGGCGGCTTCCTGTTCGCGATGTGTTCCGCGCCGGACAGTTACGACGTGGCCTTGGCGGCCGAGGGCATCGACATCTGCGCCGAGCCCTTCGACGGCGACCCGATGACGCCCGATGCCCAGCAACGGTTAGACTACGGCAAGACGTTCGCGTTTACGGGCTTCCGTATCGAGACCGACCCTTACCGCTACGAGATTTCGGACATAGACGTGACCGATGCGCGCCCCGGCCATCTCAAGGAAGAGAACGACTTTTTCACGCTGTTCGACTTTTCGGCCAAATGGGACTGGGTGCCGACGATGCTGTGTCAGAACCACGAGCGGCTCATACACGGCTTCATGGGGCAGAGCACGGCCTTCCGCAAGTCGCTCTTGAAGCCGAACGTGCTGGTGTTGGGCGAAAACGCCTCCCTGAACGAAGTGCGCTATCTGCACGGCACCTACGGCAAAGGCACGTGGACGTTCTTGGGCGGCCACGACCCCGAAGACTATCAGCATTACGTAGGCGATCCGCCCACCGACCTGAATCTCTATCCCAACTCTCCCGGCTACCGGCTCATCCTGAACAATATCCTGTTCCCCGCCGCCAAGAAAGAAAAGCAGAAGACGTAAGGAAGCGCGATGTCCGTGTCCAATGGGTAATGGGTATCCGTTGTAAGCCCGAGACGGCAAAAAAAAGCCCCCCGTTAAAGGACGAGGGGCAAACCTGATGTTTTCACAACGGAATAATCCTTATTGTGATTCGCTTCATTTTAGTGGTGCAAAGATAGTAAAAGTCGAGCACAATGAAAAGCGCAAACCGTAGGTTTGAGTTTTTTATTGTCGAGACACCCTATCTTCACGCGGAGTGTAAAAGATACTAAAAAAATCTGAAATCAAAATGATTAAAACTTTTTGCGTACATTTGGAATCTAAAAATGTACGCCATGAAAAAGATTTTGGGTTTAGACTTGGGAACGAACAGCATCGGTTGGGCGGTAGTGAATGAAGCGGAAAATCCATCCGAAAAGTCCAATATCGTTAAATTGGGGGTTAGAGTTAATCCACTGACGGTAGATGAACTGTCTAATTTCGAGAAAGGGAAAAGTATTACGACCAATGCGGATAGGACGTTGAAACGAAGCATGCGTCGTAATTTGCAACGATACAAACTTCGTCGGGAAGCCTTGGTGAATATCCTCAAAGAACATGGATTCATTACGGATGAAACGTTATTGTCGGAAAACGGTAATAAAACGACATTTGAAACCTATCGGTTAAGGGCAAAGGCCGTGACGGAACAAATTTCATTGGAGGAATTTGCCCGTGTTTTGTTGATGATTAATAAAAAGCGGGGGTATAAAAGCAGTCGAAAAGCCAAAGATGGCGAGGAAGGCAGTCTAATAGACGGTATGGAAGTTGCCAAGCGATTGTATGATGAAAATCTTACACCCAGTCAATTGTGTTTGCAGATTCTGGAGTCTGGAAAGAATTATCTGCCGGATTTTTATCGTTCCGATTTGCAGGAAGAATTTGACAGGATATGGCTGTTTCAGCAAACTTTTTATCCGGATATTCTGACGGATGCGGCCAAGGAAGAAGTTCGAGGTAAAAATAAAAAGCAGACTTGGGCTATTTTAAAT
>CAMWSI010000252.1 GCA_947176875.1 uncultured Bacteroidales bacterium | reverse complement strand
CGGCGGCCGGGCGCGATGGGCAAAAAGCGGAGGCGGCCGCCGCAACAAGCGGGGGGGGCGGACCCGCGCGGGGACCGCGCTCAAACCAAAAAGAACCACTGTGGAAACGCATGCGCGGCAGCCTCATCATCCTGTGTTGCTTCGTGGCCGGTTTGTCGCTCGCGCGCTTCGGATGGTTGCCGGAAGCCGTGCGGAGCCGCGGCGACCTCATCGGCCGCTATATCCTCTTTGCGCTGATTTTTATCGTGGGGCTGCAAATCGGTCTGACCGAAGGCCTTTTCGCCCAGCTCAAAGGACAACCCAAACGCTACTGGTTCTTACCGCTCTGTACGGTTTTCGGCAGTCTGGCGGGCGTGGCCGCCGTGGGTTTCCTCTTGCCGGAGAAGCCGCTCGCGGAGAGCCTCGCCGTGGGTTCGGGCTTCGCTTATTATTCGCTCTCCAGCATCCTCATCGGGCAGACGCTCGGCGCGGGCTGGGCCACGGTCGCGCTGTTGGCCAACATCCTGCGGGAGATGACGGCCCTGCTGGCCGCGCCGCTCCTGTCCCGTATCAGCCGTCTCGGGCTCATTTCGGTGGGCGGCGCCACGTCAATGGATACGACCCTGCCCACCATCACGCGCTTCTGCGGACCGGCCTATGCGCCGCTCGCGGCCTACCACGGGTTTCTCGTCGATCTTTCGGTACCGTTTCTCGTCAGTTTTTTCTGCCAGTTCGGCGCGGCGTGAACGGGAGGACACCGCCATAAATTCGTATCTTTGTACCATAACAACTGTCATATTCACAGAGTATGAATTGGATTATTCTGATTACGGCGGGGCTGTTCGAGACGGCTTTCGCGTTCTGCCTCGGAAAAATGAAAGGCGCGACAGGCGCGGAATTTTACGGCTGGGGCGCGGGCTTCATCGTGGCCACATTCCTGAGCATGTTCCTGCTCGCGAAAGCGACGCAGACACTGCCCATCTCCACGGCTTATCCCGTCTGGACGGGCATAGGCGCCGTGGGTACGGTGCTGCTGGGCATTTTCTTTTTCCATGAACCGGCCTCGTTCAGCCGCATCTTTTTCATCACATTGCTGATTGTCTCGATTGTAGGACTGAAAATGAGCGAAGCATAAACAATACGGACATATGGACGATTCTAAATCGACGACCGCCCGCCTGACGGTGGCGGAAGTCACGGACGCGATAGAGGCGGTGGCGCCGCTCGCGTGGCAGGAAAGTTACGACAACGCAGGGCTGATCCTCGGATCGCCGCAACAGACCATCGGCAAGGCCCTGCTCTGTACCGACATCACGCCGGATGTCGTGGAAGAAGCCATAGCCGAAGGCGCCGGGCTGATTGTCTCGCACCATCCGGCCATTTTCCGCGGCCTGAAAAAGATTGACCCGACGACACCTTTCGGCAAGATGCTGGGCCGCTCGTTGGAACACGGCATCGCGTGGTACGCCGCCCATACGAATTTCGACAACGCGCCGACGGGCGTGAACGCCTATTGGGCCGACAAACTCGGACTGCGAAACCGGGCGGTGCTGGAACCGCTACCGGGCATGGCGGCGAAAGTGCCGGAACCGGCGGAAGGAGCCGGAAAAACGGCGGAGGCCCCGCAAACGGCGGACAGCATGAGACCGGCGGCGGGCGCGGGGCTGCACGGCAGCCTGCCCCGCTCCATGAACGAAACGGAATTGTTGGAAAAACTCAAGACATGGAGCGGGGCCGCCTGCATCCGGCACTCCGGTCTATGCGGCCGTACCATTACCCATGTTGGGGTCTGCGGCGGAAGCGGGGCCTTTTTGCAGGCGGGCGCCCGCCGCGCCGGCTGTCAGGTACTCATTACGGGAGAAGCCAAATACCACGACTTTGTCGAGGCCTCGCCCGACTTATGGCTCGTCGAATTAGGACATTTTGAAAGCGAGCAGTTTACAAAACAACTCTTTTATGAGTGTATTAAGAAAAAATTTCCTACCTTTGCAACCCGAATTTCGGAAACGGAGCATTGTCCCGTTTGTTATTTTTAAAACCCTACCCCTATGAGTACTAAGAAGACTGCCGACACAGAGAAAGCCGCGGAAAAGAAAGCGGCCGCCGCGACGAGCGCTACCACCAAATCCAAAGCCGCCGAAGACCGCGACCTCGATGTAGAGCAGAAATTGATTTCCCTATACGCCTTGCAACAGGTGGATTCGGCCATCGACCGCATCCGTACGTTGCGCGGCGAACTCCCGTTGGAAGTACAGGACTTGGAAGACGATGTGGCCGGCTTTACCGCCCGTATCGAAAAAATGACGGCCGACATCGCCGAAATACAGCAGAACATCAGCGACCGCAAGGCTTCCATCACCGACCTCAAAGCGCAAATCAAGAAATACGAAAAACAGCAGAAAGACGTCAAGAACAACCGCGAATACGACGCCCTTTCCAAAGAAATCGAATATCAGGGTTTGGAAATCCAGTTGCACGAAAAGCGCATCAAGGAAGCGAACGCGACGCTTGAAAGACGCAATGCCGACCTTGAACGCGTACAGGCCGCCAAGGAAGAACGCGAAAAAGATTTGGAAATGAAGAAATCCGAATTGGACGAAATCATTTCCGAAACCGAACGCGAGGAACAGGATCTGATGAAACAGTCCGAAGCCCATAAAAAGAATGTTGACTCCCGTTGGCTGCACACCTATACGCGCATCCGCAACAACGCCCGCAACGGCTTGG
>CAMWSI010000251.1 GCA_947176875.1 uncultured Bacteroidales bacterium | reverse complement strand
GTTAATGAATATACAAGGCACCGTATAGACGAGCGGCGGGGCTATGAGGACGGCCGATGCCCAAAGGACGGAGCCGTTGAGGAGGGCGGGCAGCGAAAAGTCGGCTTCGTACATCCGCAGGAAATAGTAAGCGGCGAACAGAATCAGAAAAGGCACGCAGGCGGCGGCCGAGAGATCGAAGCCGCCGCTGTTGGCGTCCGTACCCGTCGAAAAACCGTAAACCGTACGGCATATCAGATAAACGATGCTGACGAAAAGGCTGTTTTTCGATAATTTGTGGCGTTTTAGGCAGAACGCGACGAAAGCCGATTCCGCCAGGACGAGCAGCCAGAGCAGGTAAACGCGGTAGTCCCCGAAGCCGGAGGCGAAGAAATGTTTGCCCCAAAGGCATAGGGCGGTCAAGAACAGGAGCAGGCCTTGTTTGGCCGAGTTGTTTCTGCAAAGGCGGATCAGCATGGCGCGGCGGTTTGTGTCGGAATTTGTATCTTTGAGGCAGGCTAAGGTCGGGGAGCGGTTGGATGGGAACGGCCGTTATCCGCCTCTTGATACGCGAAATTACGAATTTTTTTCAAATAGGACAGATGCAGGAAAGCGATAAACGGCCGGCGGGTCGTGCGGTACCGGCCGGTGCCGTTCCGGATCTTCCGGCGGAGGGGACGATAGATGCCCCCCGGGTCCGGGCGATCCTCAAACGGTATTGGGGTTACGACGGTTTCCGGCCGTTGCAGGAGGAAATCGCGCTGCATGTCTGTGCGGGCGGCGACGCGTTGGCATTGTTGCCCACGGGCGGCGGCAAGTCGGTCTGTTTCCAGGTGCCGGGTCTGGCGCTTCCGGGTATCTGTATCGTGATATCGCCTTTGATTGCCTTGATGAAGGATCAGGTGGCGCATCTGCAACGGCAGGGTATCGCGGCCGCGGCTATCTATACGGGCTTGTCGGCCGACGAGATAGAACACAGTCTGGACAAAGCCGTGCGCGGCGAACTCAAATTCCTGTATGTTTCGGCGGAACGTCTGCAAAACCGTTTGTTTTTGGCCCGTTTCCGGCAGATGAAAGTCGGCCTGATAGCCGTGGACGAGGCGCATTGCGTCTCTCAATGGGGCTACGATTTCAGGCCGCCCTATCTGCAGATCGCCGACTTGCGCGCCTATGTGCCGCGGACACCCTTGCTGGCCTTGACGGCGACGGCCACGCCCGATGTGGTGACGGATATACAGGATAAGTTGCAGATTTGTCCGCGTAAGGTGTTCCGCAAGAGTTTCGTGCGATCCAACCTGACATATTACGCGGCCGAAGAGGAAGACAAGTTGGGGCGGCTGCACCGCGCGTTGCGCAAGGTGGGCGGCTGTGGCATCGTCTATGTCCGCAACAGGCGCAAGACCGTGGAAGTGGCCGAATGGCTGTGCCGCAACGGCATTCCGGCGGCGGCTTATCATGCCGGCTTGCCGCCGGAAGTGAAGGATGCGCGGCAGGAGGCCTGGATGGCCGACCGCGTGCGGGTCATTGTCGCGACCAACGCGTTCGGCATGGGCATCGACAAGCCGGATGTCCGTTTGGTCGTGCATCTCGATTTGCCCGATACGATAGAGGCTTATTTTCAGGAGGCGGGACGCGCGGGGCGCGACGGCAAGCCCGCGACGGCCCTGTTGCTGTATCACGCTTCTGACCGCTCCGAAGCCGAGGCGCGTTATGCCCGCGCCTATCCGCCGGTTAAATTCATCAGGCAGGTTTACGAGGCCTTGTGCAATTACGCCGGCCTGCCGGTCGGCTCCGGCGAAGGCGTGGAAAAGCCGTTCATGCTGGCGGAGTTCGCTTCGGTTTACCGATTGCCCGTAGCCGAGACGGCGAGTGCGTTGGGATTTTTGGAGCGGGAAGGGTACGTGTGTTTTCCTGACCCGTTGAAAGCCGCTTCGCGTGTCTATGTCACGGCCGAGCCGGCCACCTTGTACCGTTACGAAGTGTGCCATCCCGCCAGCGCACCGGTACTCAAAGCCTTGTTGCGGCTTTACGGCGGCCGGCTGTTCAGCGACTATGGCGCGATTTCCGAAAAGGCGATAGCCCGTAAGTTGGAGACGACCGAGGCTGAGATCGTGCGGCAGTTGCAGGTTTTGCAGGCCGGCGACTGCATCGCGTACCAGCCGTTGCCCAAAACGCCTACGGTACTGTTTCTGCGTGCCCGCGTCGATCCCGGCCGTTATTTCCTGTCGTCGGACGTCTATAAGAAACGTAAGGAAACGGCGTGGCGCAAGTTGCAGGCCATGCTCGATTATGCGGCCGGGGGGCGGCTCTGCCGCTCCCGCTATCTCGTGGCTTATTTCGGCGAGGAGAGCGATGCGGATTGCGGTCGTTGCGACGCCTGTCTGCGGCGTAAGCGCGGCGGTTTAAGCGATGCCGCCTACGAGGCCATGTACCGACAGGCGCAACCGCTGTTGAGCCGCGAGGCGATGGACGCGCGCGAACTCTGCGACCGTTTTCCCGATTGGGACGAAGAAGAGGTCTGTCTGTTCTGGCGGTATCTGTTGGAAATGGGCTTTCTGGTGCCGGACGCTTCGCGCGGCGAAGGGTATTTCAGGTTGAAATAGGGCGGGCGGCGTTACGGCTCCAGGCGGCGTTTGGCTTTATTCTCCCCACGTGCTTTTGTCTAAACAGCGGTAGTGAATCGCTTCGGCGAGGTGGGCGGGTTGTATGTCGGTGGCATCGGCCAGGTCGG
>CAMWSI010000250.1 GCA_947176875.1 uncultured Bacteroidales bacterium | reverse complement strand
GACATGCGGAGCGTCTTGATATTGCCTTCAATCACGTCGCGCGCCTCGCCGCTCCAACCGTAGGAGCCGAAACCGCCGGCCAGTTTGCCGCGGTCTCGCAAAGGCGAAATCAACGCAAAGCACGTATAAATCGGCGGCAACGCGTTCTGATTGATGGTCGAGGAACCGAACAGATAGGCCGAAGCCTGTTCCATATGGGCCGAAATCTCGCCGGCATCCATCTTCTCCACATTGCAGAGATCCACGTCCAGCCCCGCCGAACGGATACCATCCGCGATCTTCTCCGCCAGCATACCCGTATAACCGTAAGCCGACACGTAAGCCACCATGACGCGGTTGGTCAGCGGGAACTTGACGAATTCCTCGCTCCACTGCTTGGACAAGGCCACGTATTTCTTCCAGTCCTTGCGCAGAATCGGGCCGTGCCCCGGGCAAATCGCGGCAATATCCAAGGCTTCCACTTTCTCGATGGCCTTGAGGAAGAAACGGCTGAACGGCCGCAATATCGCCCAATAGTAATACTTGAACGCATCGTCGTAATTGCCGACCGCGTCGTCAAAGACGCCCTTATCCGCATAGTGCGCGCCGAAAGAGTCGCACGTAAACAGCACCTTGTCTTCGGGCAGATACGTGTACATGCTGTCCGGCCAGTGCAGGTTGGGCGCGCTGATGAACCGGAGCGTCTTGCCGCCCAAATCCAGGCTGTCGCCGTCTTTCACGGCCTGTTGCGGGAACGTCTTGTTCACGATGTCGGCCAAATAACGCAGAGCCGTACCGCTCGCGATGACCGTCGCTTTCGGGCAGACCTCCAGCAATTTGACGAGCGAACCGCTGTGGTCTGGTTCGGTATGGTTCAACACAAGGTAATCTATTTCGGCCGGATCGACGACCGACTTGATTTTCTCAATGTATTCGTCCCAAAACGTGACCTTGGCCGTCTCTATCAAGGCCGTCTTCTCGCGACCGCGGACAAGGTACGAATTGTAGGTTGTGCCGTATTTGGTCTCCATAACCACGTCGAACGTCACGATATCGAAATCCAAAATGCCGACCCAGTCCACGCCGGGGGCAATGTTCTTCACTTCGCTGTTTTTCATATCTATTGTTTTCTTTATAGTTGATAATTATTCTGTTTTCAACGGGTGACCCTACGCCGGGTAAACCGACACCGCTAAAAATCCAGCGACAACTGTTCCGGCACCGTATCCCCGTCTTCCCCGGCCTCCGCATCGCCACCGGCCGCACCATCCCCCGCTTCAGCCTTACCGGCAACCGCCTCCCGGGCCGCCTCGGCCTCCGCCGCCTGTCGTTCCCGCCACAAGGCTTCGTAGTCAGGTTCATCTTCCGCCGGTTCCAACCATTCCACTGTTTCTATCGCCTTGTTCGACAACCGCTTCCCCTTGGCCTTAAAGCCCTTTACCGCGATGAATTCCGCTACGTTGATTTCTTCGGGTTCGGGCACGCGCCCCTTGGCATCGGCCTTATAAACGACACGCAGACGCGGCGCGTAATCGGTCGCCAACGTACGGCAACACGCCCCCTCCTCGAGAAACGGCACGCGTTTGTCGCTCATCTCCGGACAGAACCGCTTGATATACCATAAATCCGTCTTCGGTTCGGTATAGACCGCCGTCACGATACGGTCGGGATAATACTTGCCTATATACGTCATATCCTCCTCGAAATGCGTACTCAGATCGAAAGAAGTCAGTTTATAGGCTCCGTTCTCCATCAGGGTCAGAATCTTGTCGTCGCCCTTGAACTCGCCCAGCAACCGCCCGCGTTCCTCGGCGTTGAGGCGTTGCACCACCTCGTCGTACCAGATACGGCGCGCCCCCAACGTAGAAACCCCCTCCTCGGCCAATATCACTTTCTTGACCGGATTACGGCTCAGTATATTACCCATGGAACCGCGTCCCTTGACCGCCAACGTCTTGAAATCGAACTCAAACTGCAATTTCTTCAATTTCGGCTTCGGTTTCAGATAAACCTTCACCACCTCGGCCTCGCCATTCGGATTAGCTGTAAAATACAGAATCTTAGTGCCGGGCGTCCCCTGCGTCAGCAGATAATCCTTATCGCGCGTCACACCGCCTATCGCAAAACGTTTCACATAGGCGAAACCGCTCTTACCATCGTGGTAGGCCATGTTGTAAATCGTCCGTTCGTCATTGCGCGCGAATACGCCCACATGCAGGATATCCTTGCCCACAAACACCTTGTCGGCCACCCGGGTCACCATAAAATTACCGTCCTGCCGGAACACGATGATATCGTCCAGATCCGAACATTCGCAGACATATTCGTCCTTCTTCATGCCGGTTCCCACAAAGCCCTCCTCGCGGTTCACATAGAGTTTCTGGTTCGTGGCCGCCACGCGCGCCGCCTGTATGACCTCGAAACTGCGGATTTCCGTCTTGCGTTCCCGCCCCTCGCCGTATTTGGTCAGGATGCGTTCGAAGTACTCGATCGCATAGTCGGTCAGATGCGCCAGTTTATGCGCCACGACCTTCATTTCGGCCTCCAATTCCTTGATATGCGTATCGGCTTTCTTGACATCGAATTTGGAAATCCTGCGCACCGGCTTTTCGGTCATCTTAACGATGTCCTCGCGAGTGACGGCGCGGCGCAAACGGGATTCGAACGGCTTGTACGACTTTTCGCTGCCTTTAAGAAAATCATCCCCCTTCTTCGCATCCTTTTCCAATACGCGATAGATA
>CAMWSI010000249.1 GCA_947176875.1 uncultured Bacteroidales bacterium | reverse complement strand
TTCAAACTCAACGCTTCCCATACCATAAGCGGGCACCGTCATGGTCTTGGTCTGCGTACTGCCACTGACCGTACATTTGAATTCCACTTCCAGGGCTTCACAACCGTTATTGCGATAGTCGGCAACCACCGGCTCGTTGGCCGCATAGGCCCCACGCAGGCTCGGCTTGCGCAGGCCCAACAGTTCGATGTCCGTGCCCACCACATACTCAACTTGGCCGAAAGTAGCTCTGACCGCCGCATAACCGAACAAATCCTGCATTTCCGCAACCCCTTTATCCAAAAGATAAAAAACGCCACTTTGATCGCCATCGCAACCCAACGACATGCTGCCACGCGGATGGATTTGACGGACACCTATGAAATAACGGCCGGCCGGCAATACACGGGCCGGAACCTCCATTACTTTGACACCACCCGCCAGAGGTCTCTCCACTTCATAAGCCAAGAGGCATTCACCGGCTTTGTTCTGTACATCGAGCGGATACACTTCCACCCGCACGTCAAAGGCTTCCGTAATACCGTCCTCATTATCGGTCATATCGGCCCAACCAAGGGTTACCGAGGTCAGCGTATCCTGTTCCGCCAACGTAAAGACATGCCCGATAGGAATGTTCCGTACCCCCACATGTATCGGGAAAGCCGCAAGTTTTACATCATCAAACGCATAATCGCCATCGGTGGCCGTAAACGTCCACACGCGTCTGTTCTCCGGTTGATTTTAGGCGGTACCTTCCAAAACCGCCTCAACCGCCAATGCAACCTCGCCCGAGCCCGACAGCGTCAAACGGCCGGTGAAGAGACAGTAAGCGGAATCATTGACCGGCAGGTTCATGGGCGTCGATTGCCCGACTACCGTTTCTCCATTCGTGATCACTACCTTCACATTGTCTCCGTTCTTCTCTCCGAAATTTTTCACCAACACCTCAAATTCGGGGGCGGCGGCATGTTGAACCGGCACCTGGGAGCCAATAGTGGAACGGATGGCCATTATCCGGATATCATAAGCCGGCTTGCGGTCCACCTTGACC
This sequence comes from uncultured Bacteroidales bacterium, assembly GCA_947176875.1. GTDB lineage: Bacteria > Bacteroidota > Bacteroidia > Bacteroidales > P3 > CAMXAS01. The sequence goes on along the minus strand of CAMWSI010000249.1, from coordinate 1,691 downwards.
GACTGTATATATAAGCCGCCGGCGTAATCCTGCGGCACGATGGCCACGGCATAATCGCCCGGAATCGGACCATTGGCGATTTCCACCACGTCCGTCTGGTATTCGCCCGACGTATTGATTTCAAAATGCTTAATTAAACGCCATTCGTCGCGAGGCACACTCGCCAAACCGCAAATCAGGTCAAATTTCACTTTGGCACCGGCGGTACCGCCTCTATAAGTCAGATAAACCCGATAGGTGGCCTCCGCTTCAAACGGCAGACAGGGGGTCTGCAAGACCGCCGCCGTAGCCGTCGTCATGCCGCGTCGGGGCGCTTCATAATTCCAAGTGCCGGGCGCGAACGTCATCTTTTCCCGTTCCTCCGCATTCTTGGTAAAATCGGCCTCAAACGGCAAAACGACCGGTGCGCGGTAAGCCACCGAGGCGGAGGCCGCATTGTTGTCGGTTTTCTCTTCTTCCTTACCGTCACTTTCCAATACGGAGGCTGTTACGCTGACCGTATAGCGTTCTTTCGTACTGAAATTGGCTTTGGTGTCGAACACCAGCGTTGCCTTGGCTTCGGGCGCCAGCGGTTGGGCAAATTCCTGTTCCACCGCCGTACCGTCATTGACCGTATAGGCCAGCTTAAACTTCGTGATAGTGGCCGTACCGCGGTTCTCCACCTGTACGCCTATGGGTTCCGCACTGCCCAAACCGCAAGACGGCAACGGCAGTTCCACGCGGCTGACCGCCAAGTCCGCCGTGCCGACAAAGACTCCCTCGGTTACGGAGAGGTTATCTATTGCCACATATCCGCTAACCCCACCCGCATGCTTGATGATGATGTAATAGTCTCCATCTGATGCTATTTCCAATTGCATAACGGCATCATGCCACATCAAGTCATTGGGTACCGGTTCGGCGCCAAACAGATACAATCCACTTTGATCCTCATCCACTTCGTTGCTCAAAGCGTAATAAACCTCAATCGCTCCAACATCCGTCGAAGTGCCACCCTTTCGATACGTAAAACTCATGTTTACATTTTGCTTGGCCTTGAGCGAAAACGGCACTGCCGAAATCAAATAGTTGTTGGTTACACCAACCGGCTTAGGTGTATCAGTCGATTTAGCATAAGCGAAACCACCCTCTCCTTCCGGCAATACCGGATTCGGATAAAGTTCAATCTTATCACCCCATGTCCAAGCCTTGGCTGTTGCATCCGAACGGCTAAAGACATTCCATTGTTCCGCAAATTCTTCCGCCGTTTCAAATGTACAACTATAAGGCAAGGTGTGCGGCGCCAAATGCGTGACATGGCCGCTCAAACTGTTGCCTTCCGGATTCTCCGTCGCTTCGGCGGCCGCTTCCACCGACTTGACGGCCACGGCTACGACATAAGCCCCCGCCGCCGAAAAATCGGCTTTCTGCGTAAAGGTCAGCGTTGTAGAGGCATTGGCCGCCAAGGCTTCCTCAAACGTCTGTTCCACCGGTATCCCCTCGTTAACCGTATAGGTCAAGGTTATTTTGGTGATTTCCACCGTCCCCTTGTTCGTTACCTTAACGCCTATCGTCTCGGCATTACCCAACGTCATAGACGAGACCGGCAACACGAGTTCGCTCAATACCAAATCCAAACGGTCTTCCGGGGTCGGTTCCGCCGCTTCTTGGATTATTTCGATGTCATCAATACATAGATAACCGCCATCAAG
>CAMWSI010000248.1 GCA_947176875.1 uncultured Bacteroidales bacterium | reverse complement strand
AGGTTGCGCCGCCGCTACGCCCCGCACACACCGGTCGCGGTCATTTCCAACGCCAGCCGCCTCGGCCGACCGGAAATCCGACGCGCCATAGGTCTGGCCGACAAACGCATTCTTAAACTGGACGCCGGCACACCCCGGCTGTACGGCCTTATCAACGGCCTCCGGACCGCCGATCCCTGCCTGTCGATACACGACATGGCGGGGCGCAGCGGACAGCTGACGGCCGCGGAACTGGAAAAAGCCTACGACAGCCTTATCGCCAACCTGCACGACCTGCCCTATCCGTTCACGCTGCAGACGCTGTTTTTCCGCGGCCGTAGCGGCGGCGCGGCCATCGACAACACCATCGGCGAAGAATGGGAGGCTTACGTGGAAAAAGTACTTTACGTACAGCCCGCCGACCTTATGATTTACGGTCTTGACCGCGAAACGCCCGAAAAAGAACTGGAAAAACTGACCGAAAGCGAACTTTCCGAACAGGCGCGTAAGTTGCGCGCCGCCGGCGCCCCGCCCGTACAATACTATTACTGATGTATATCACCGCATACCCCCAAACCGTCTATGACGAACTCGTCAAAGCCTTGAACGGCCAAAGCCGCGTGTTCGACGCCTTGTTGGCCTCTTATCCCGAATGGGCGGCTTTCGCCAATGCCGTACAAGGAGACCGGGAAGCCATATTCTGGCTCTTGAAATACGATTTCAAGGAAATAGGGGTTTTGGCCAACGCACTGGCCGACGAGCCGAACGCCACCGAATGGCTGAAGCACCACGACGATCCGTTCCTCTACCAATTCCTACAGGCGGCCAAAGGCGAAGAAACCGGTATGCAATTTTTGAAACAGACACGCTACAAAACGTTCGTACCACTGGCCAAAGCCGTCCGACAAGCCCGCAAAATCCGGATTAAAAACGAGACTTTCTGGTACCGCGTATTCTAAGAAACACCCGGATACCCGGTTCCGACCTTATCGCGTAAACCACTTCTGCGACAAAAAGGCACAGAAATAACAGAGCATGGAACTGCCAAGCATGATGCCGAACGTGGTCAAATCCCAGATACGAAACGCGTCCAAAGCGAAAAAGACGGCGTGATAACTCAAAATGACAAGCGCCGCATAAGCGGAAAAATCAGGTAGCCCCATGCGCGACAGCGGCGGCGTGCCGAATTCGCTTTCCGAATGCCCGTACCGCTCGCTGAAACGGACATAGAGTTCACGCACGAAAGCGGCCGCCGTTGCCGAAGCCGCATGAAGCCCCCACGTCCCGGTCAGCGTGTCCACACACAAACCCGACAGGAAGCCGAACAACAGCCCTATCCAAGCCCGCTTGCCGAACGGCATGAACAGGATGAACAGGACGGAAACGAACAATTGCAGATGCAACGGCAACGGGATATGCGCCAGCACCAACCCTTGCAGAAGCACCAAGAATATGAAACGCACTATGTTTTTCCCCAATAACGTCCGCATCGCCTCTTAATGTTTAATCCTCCGTCGCCTCAGGCGCCTGACGGATCGGCCAACCGGCCATATCGCCCGTCATCAGGCTGTCCAGCTCCACCCGATAAAGGTTCTTGACGACATATACCCTGTCCAAAGCTTTGAAATCCTGAACCAACCTGACACTCAGACGCTGGAATTCGTCCCCCGGCTTCGAAAGCACGTCCACGACGCGACCGACCTCTATACCGGGCGGATACACGAGCGAATAACCGCTCGTCAGCACCTTTTCGCCTTTGCGCACGACAACGTGCGACGGTATCTCGTCCATCTCGGCCATATCGGAAGCCTTGCCGTTCCAATACAACGAACCGCTGTAAGCCTCCGAACTCAGACGCACGCTTACCTTGCTCTGGCTGTGCAACACCGACAGCACCGACGAAAAATGCGACGAGACTTCCTTGACGATACCGACCACCCCCTGCGGCGCGATGACGGCCATACCCGGAAAAACCCCGTCCCGCCGACCGACATTCAGCAACAGATGGTTGTTCTTCATCTCGGTCGAGTTATAAAGTATCTGCGCGGGCAGGTAAGTATAAAGTTGCCGGTACAGACTGTCGCACACCGTACTGTCGGCTTGGGTGCGGGGCACATGCGACATGGCGGCCAAGGCACGCAGTTCGGCATTCTCCGCTTGCAAGGCGGCATTGGTCTCGCGCAGATAAAACAACTGCCGGAAACGTTGTGTGGAAGCGTTCATACCGCCCTGCAACTCCAGACCGAAACCGTGTACCATGCTCTGCTGATAACTATGGTAGCGGAAAAAAAGTTGCAACGAAACGAACATCAACACGACAAACAGCCCGATATAGGCATGCCGCTTGATTATCTGCCAAAACGCATTCATGACAAGGAAAGACGGCGGATTCCCGTATGGAAAAACCCGCCGCCATCACCGATTTATTTAATCAAAAAAGTGAATTTGTCAAAATTCTTCAACGCGATGCCCGTACCGCGCGCCACGGCACGCAACGGGTCTTCCGCAAGGTGTACCGGCAACTTGGTCTTTATGGCCAACCGTTTGTCCAACCCGCGCAACAGACTGCCGCCGCCGGCCAGATAAATACCGGTCTTGAAAATATCCGCCGACAATTCGGGCGGCGTCATCTCCAACGCGTTCAATACGGCCGCCTCTATCTTCAAAATGGAGCGGTCGAGCGCATGGGCGATTTCAGTATAATTGACGATAATCTCTTTCGGGATACCGGTCAGCAGGTCACGCCCCTGTACGGCATACTCT
>CAMWSI010000247.1 GCA_947176875.1 uncultured Bacteroidales bacterium | reverse complement strand
TTGCAGCGGCGTGGCGCCCGATACGTGCGCCACCGCCGTGCGGCCGGCCGGCAACCGCAACGTCCGGTTCAAACCGGCTATCCTTTCGTCCTGCACGCAGAGCAGCAATAAATCCGCGCCGGCCGCGCATCGCGCCGCCTCCGCCGCGTCGTGCGTGCGGATTTCCGTCACGCGGTGACCCGCGGCCCGCAACGCCTGCGCGAGGTGCGTGCCCACACGTCCCATGCCCAATATCGCTATGTCTTTACCGTCTTTCATTTTCCTTTCCGCACGCCTCCCGCCGATCCGTCGCGCCGCTTGTGTGGGCGGCGAATATCGGTATAGTGCCTGAAGCCGACAACTCACAGCAACACCTCTGCGTAGCCGACCTTAGTACTTCGTGCAGAATCCGGGCGGCGGCTCGGAAATTGGAACAAGTTCCATTTCGCTCGCCTTGCACCGGATTTAGGGAGCGTAGCGTACGAGGAGGCAAGCAGAGAGTTTTGGATAGATAAAGTTGTCGGCTAAGAAGCCCCAAAGCCTATTTCCGGTCCTCCAAAATGCGGCGCACCGTATCGGCGTCAATCTCCGCGCGTTCGCCGAGGCGGGAGCCGCGCTGGCGGAAACGTTCCACAATCACGTCGATGAATCCGGCCGACATCTGCGGGTAGTCGGCTATGCGCGTACCCACGCCCAGACTGCGGAAGAAAGCCTCCGTGCGCGCGATGGCCTCGTCGATACGCTTATCTTCGTCGCCCTCGCGCAAGTTCCACACGCGTTCGGCGAACTGCAACAGTTTCTCGCGCTTGGAAGCCCGCATGACCTTTTGCAGGCCCGGCCATACTAAGGCCAGCGTCTGGGCGTGGTCCAAGCCCTCCAGAGCCGTTATCTCATGGCCGATCTGGTGGGTCGCCCAGTCTTCGGGCACGCCGGCCGCAATCAGGCCGTTGAGCGCCATCGTCGCGGCCCACACCACGTTCGAAGCCGTGTCGATATCATCGGGCTTGTTCACATAGTTCGCGCCCTCTTCAATCAGCGTCAGGAGCAACCCCTCCGCAAAGCGGTCCTGCACCTTCGCGTCGGCCGGATAGGTCAGATACTGTTCGGTCACGTGGATGAACGCGTCCACGACGCCGTTGGCGCGTTGGCGCGGCGGCAGACTGAGCGTCACCGTCGGATCCAGCACCGAAAAGCGCGGAAAGACGAGCGGCGAGTGGAAAGCGAACTTCTCTTGGGTGGCCAGCCGACTGATGACGGCGCCGCCATTCATTTCGGAACCCGTGGCCGGCAGCGTCGCCACGCAGCCGAGCGGCACGGCCTTTTTTACCTCCGCGCCCTGGGTGCAGATCGTATAAGGGTCTTCACCCTCGAAGCAGGCGGCCGCCGCGATGAATTTGGTGCCGTCCATGACCGAACCGCCGCCCACGGCCAATAAAAAACCGATGTTTTCGCGTCGGACAATATCCACGGCCTTCATGAGCGTTTCGTATTTGGGGTTCGGTTCTATGCCGCCGAACTCCGTCCATTCAAAACCTTTCAGCGCGTCACGGACCTGGTCATATACGCCGTTTTGCTTGATGCTGCCTCCGCCGTAAGTCACCAGAATTTTGACGCCGGAGGGGAGGTGACGCCCGATGTTGGCGATTTGGTTCACGCCGAACAGGATGCGTACCGGATTGTATAATTGAAAATGTCTCATGTCTTTTTGTTTTTTACTACACTAAAACTGCGGTTTCAGTCCCTTGGCTAAGAAAACCGGCAGTTCGGCGATGGACATGCGCGTCTGCTGCATACTGTCGCGTTCGCGCACCGTCACCGTATCGTCTTCGAGCGTCTGGGTATCCACCGTGATGCAGAAAGGCGTGCCGATGGCGTCCTGACGGCGGTAGCGCTTGCCGATGGTGTCCTTCTCTTCGTACTGGCACATGTAGTCGCCGCGCAGCAGGTTCAGGATTTCCTTGGCTTTTTCCGGCATACCGTCTTTTTTGACGAGCGGCAATACGGCCACTTTGTAAGGCGCGAGGAAAGGCGGGAACTTCATCACGACGCGTTCGCTGCCGTCCTCGAGCGTCTCTTCGTGGAAAGCGTGGCTCAGTACGGCGAGGCACATGCGGTCGAGCCCGATCGATGTCTCCACGACATAAGGCGTATAGCTCTCATTGCGGTCGGGGTCGAAATACTGGATTTTCTTGCCGGAGAATTCCTGGTGGCGGCTCAGGTCGAAGTCGGTGCGCGAGTGGATGCCTTCCAGTTCCTTGAAGCCGAACAGGAATTCATATTCTATGTCGGTGGCCGCGTTGGCGTAGTGCGCCAGTTTCTCGTGGTCGTGGAAACGGTATTTTTCGGCCGGGATGCCTAACGAACGGTGCCATTTCATGCGTTCCTGCTTCCAGTATTCGAACCATGTGAGTTCCTCGCCCGGCGCGACGAAAAACTGCATTTCCATCTGTTCGAACTCCCGCATCCGGAAGATGAACTGACGGGCCACGATTTCGTTGCGGAACGCCTTGCCGGTCTGCGCGATACCGAACGGTATCTTCATGCGGCCGGTCTTCTGCACGTTGAGGAAATTGACGAAGATTCCCTGGGCGGTTTCGGGACGCAGGTAAACGGTCGAAGCCTCGTTATCGACCGATCCGATTTTGGTCGCGAACATGAGGTTGAACTGGCGGATGTCCGTCCAGTTGCGGCTGCCGGAAACCGGACAGACGATTTCCAGCTCCTCTATGAGTTTTTTGAGGTCTTCCAGGTTGTTGTCGGTCAAAGCCTGATTCATGCGGTGGGCGGTCGTCTCGAT
>CAMWSI010000246.1 GCA_947176875.1 uncultured Bacteroidales bacterium | reverse complement strand
GTCTCCAAGGTTCTGAATGGCGTCCGTCGTAACAACGAACGTCTGGAGTATTTGGGCGACGCGGTGTTGAGTGTCGTCATCGCCGATTATCTGTTCAAGAAATATCCGACGCAGGACGAGGGTTTTCTGACGGAAATGCGCTCCAAGATAGTCAGCCGCGCCAGTCTCAACAAGGTAGGGCAGCATATGGGCTTGCACAAAATGATACAATTGGATCAGGGACACGGCAACGGCGGCTTCAAGTCGGTGGATGGCGACGCGTTGGAGGCCCTGATCGGTGCCGTCTTTTTGGACAAGGGATTCCGCTTTACGCAAAAAATCATTCTCAAACGCATAGTGGGTATGCACATGGATGTGGATGAGCTTGAACGTAAGGATTGGAATTACAAGAGCAAACTCATCGATTGGTGTCAGAAAGAACGGAAGAAAGCGGATTTCCGAGTCGATTCTTCCGCCCGTCAAGGCGGAAAACGACTGTATAAGGTCGAAGTCCGTGTGGACGGCGAGGTGTGGGCGACGGCCTTGGAGCATTCGATCAAGTCGGCCGAACAGTTGGCGGCTGAAAACGCCTACAAGAAAGTCGTGGATCCGTGGATAGAATCACATGCGTATAAACATGCGTGTCTGGCCGACGACATAGAGGCTGAGAAACGGCGGCTCAAGGAACAGCGGTTGCAACGGCAGAAGCAACAGCAGCGGAGAAGGGCCGAGGAGGCCGCGGCTGTGGCGGCCGCCGTTGCAATGCAGGCTATGGAAGAGGTGGAAACCGAACCTGGAGTCGAAGCTGGGATGGAAGCCGAAGGCGGTGTGGTGGCGGCCGAGGAGACCGTGGTCGAGACGACGGTAACGGTAACTGAGATTGAAACCGAACGCGTAACAGAAGCCGAGACCGTGACGGTGGCCGAGACGTTAGTCGAAGCCGGATCGGCGGCAGAGGCAGACGCAGACGCCTTTCCTGAAACCATCGAAACGGAAACCGTTCAAGAAGAAACGATGGCCGCCGAGCCGCAGGCCGGTTACGGCAAGGCTGAATCGATCATTCCACTTGAATCGGTCGCTGACGGCGGTCAGATCTCCGTTGAGTCTGTGCCGGCGTCCGATTCTGAACAGATTTAGTCGGGTGGTTCAGCCACAAATTCAGTTACAAAGGAAATCCCCTGTCCAATCATTTATTCGGCAGGGGATTCTTGTTCCGCAAAGCCACCGCCGCGTTCAGTACTGACCGCGGTAACAGGCTTTGTTCCGTTCAGGCGCTGGCTCTATATGAACTCAATCGCTTCCGGCAGACTGTTTTTCTCGCAGTAGTGGCAATGCAGTTTGATGTCCGGCGTTTCGATGACGTTGAAAAACGTTTCAACCGGCTGGTGGTTCGTGATGCAGTTGGGATTCATGCATTTGACCGAACCGTGGATTTCTTTCGGCAGAGAAACCTGTATTTTCTTGACCACTTCAAAATTGCGCACCTCGATAATCGTGGCATAGGGCGAAACCAAGGCGATTTTGTTGATTTCCTCCTCTTTGAAGAATTTATCCGCCACCTTGATGATGCCCTTCTTGCCGTATTTTTGGCTGGAAAGGTTGGCGCCCAAATAAATCATGCTGTCGCAGTCGTCCAAACCCAGGATGTGCATCACGCGCATAACCTGTCCTACCGATATATGGTCGATGACGGTTCCGTTTTCCAAAGCGGATACCAATAATTCTTTCTTGCTCATTATGATGTAGTTTTAATAGTTATAAAATAGGTTCATTCGTTCCGTTGATTCCGGCCTTAGGCTTTGGCGCCCAAAATGAGTGCGATCAACGCCTGACGGACATAGACGCCGTTCTGCGCTTGTTGGAAATAGTAAGCGTAGGGCGTTTTATCGACATCGGTCGTAATTTCGTTTACACGGGGCAGCGGGTGAAGAATCTTCATGTTGTCCTTGCAGTCGTGCAACATCGAACCGGTCAGGATGCAGGCGTTCTTGACACGTTCGTATTCCATCGGGTCGGCGAAACGTTCGCGTTGCACGCGCGTCATATAGACGATATCGACTTTCGACAGCACTTCCTGCAGGTCGGTATATTGGTAGTATTCCAATTTGTGATCCTTGATGTCCTGTTTGACCGCGCTCGGCAATTTGAGGGCTTCGGGTGAAACGAGGTGGAACGTGGTGTTGAACTGGCAGAGCGCGTGCGTCAGCGAATGCACCGTACGGCCGTATTTGAGGTCGCCCACGAAAGCCACGTTCAGGTTGTCCAAGCGTCCTTGCGTCTTGCGGATTGAATAGAGGTCGAGCAAGCATTGCGTCGGGTGCTGGTTCGCGCCGTCACCGGCGTTGATGACGGGGACTTTCGCCACTTCTGAGGCGTAACGCGAGCTGCCTTCGCGCGGGTGACGCATGACAATCAGGTCGGCATAACTGCTCACCATCGTAATCGTATCGTGTAAGGTCTCGCCTTTCTGAACGCTGGAGTTGGAGGCATCGGAGAACCCGATGATGCGCGCGCCCAATTGGTTGGCGGCGCTTTCAAAGCTGAGGCGCGTGCGGGTGGACGGTTCGAAGAACAGCGTGGCGACGACCCGGTCGGTTAAAATCGGCTGACGGGGATTGGCTTCGAACTCGGCGGCGATGTCCAGAACGTGCAGGTGTTCCTCTTTGCTGAAATCGTTGATGGAAATCAGGTTTCTGTTTTTTAGACTCATAGATATAGGTATTTAAGGTTAAACGAAGAAAAAAAGCCGGAGGCGGGAGCCCTGACGGGGCTTTCGGCCGGGTAGGTCCGAACCGCCGTCGAG
>CAMWSI010000245.1 GCA_947176875.1 uncultured Bacteroidales bacterium | reverse complement strand
GTTTTACATCGGCTACATGTTGGCCGGGCAATACGTAGCCGGTACGTCGTTGCGTTCGACCTGGGGGGTGGTCTGTTCGGCCTGTTACGGGCTGTTGCCGCTCCTGTTGTGGCGGGACGGGGCTATCGTGCCGTCTGAAGTGCCTGCCGGCCGCCGCGGAACGGAAGCCGGATCAGCCTTGCCCGATTCGGGCGACGCTTCTTCGGCCGGTCTCTTCGTGCGTCATAAATCCAAATTCGACTGGGCATTCCGGATAGCCCTGCTCGCTTACACCGTAGAGGCGGTGTGGCGGTACGGTATGGTATGGCTTTCGACCGCGCCTCCCGTATATCAAGGCATTTACCGTTATAAATTCGGCGGCCTCATGTATAGCGAGAGCAACGCCACCGGCATCCATATCCTGATTTGGTTGTTTTTCACACTCTGGTGGGTGCGTTCGCTCTGCGGACGCGGGTTGCTCGCCGACGGTCGGGAACGGGGGCGTTATCTCGGTATGGCGGTCTGGTGGCTCGTTTTGTTGGGGCTGACGCTTTCGCGGGCCTGTTGGTTGGCCGGCGGCATGGGCCTGCTGTATTTTTGCGTACCTCGTAAGTGGCTTAAATATTTGTGGATCAGCCTGCCGGTTTTTCTGCTTTTGGCGGCGGCAGGTTTTATGTTTTTTATTTATCCCCATGTGCGATACGATGCAAGCTTTATCTCCAAGTTTCAGATTTTCTATGCTTTCATTGATTATTGGCGACAGGCTTCCGTGCCGGAAATGCTGTTCGGCATCGGACTGACCCGGTCGGAAATGGCGATGGGGGTTTATGCCCACAGTTATGTACTGGTCTTTTTGGTTGAAACCGGCTTGGTCGGTTGTCTGATCATGTTGGGATTGTTCGGTCGTATGCTGTTCGACAGCCGTGGGGAAGGTATTTATATCCTGTTGCCGTTCGCCATCGCCACGTTGTCCACTACGGTATTGTTCATCCCGGAATTGTTTCTTTTCCTGAGTTTCATGATGGCCGTCGGCAGGGCGGACGGGACATCGTCCGTCGTCGGGTCGGCCGTATGACGCATAGGCCGGGTCGTCCGGACAGGCTTAAAAAATGGAATCCGAGAACCGGATATCCTTGATATTGAGTTGCAGCGTGGGCGGTAGGTTGCGCCAACTGTTTTCCTCTATGCTGTAACAGATGTCCACGCTTCGTTTCTGTTGCACGATGGCATCGTAGAGATGTCCGTATTGGAACGCGATGCCCTCTTTGATGACGGGATTGCGGTCGCCGACTTCTTGGAACAACGAGGCTTTGAGATGCGCGTTCTTGATGATTTTGGAGGTGCCGTTACCGCTGTCCTTGATATGCGTGCTTTTGAAGACGGGCAACGGATTGCGCGGGCCGAAAGGCGCGAAGCGACAGAGTTCCTTGAAGAAATCGGGTGTGATTTCCGAAAAATTCAGTTCGTCGTCGATTTCGATTTCCGGCATGGGGACGGTATCTTGCAGGCGTTCGGAAACACTGCGCGTGAAGGCTTCGCGGAAGGCTTCGTAGTCTTCGGGGCGTATGGAGAGGCCGGCCGCATATTTATGGCCGCCGAAATGTACGAGATAACGTTTGCAGGCTTCGATGGCGTCGTAGATATCGAAACCTTTGACCGAACGCGCCGACCCGACGAGCGTGTCGCCTGTCCGCGAGCGGGTAAAGACGATGGTCGGGCGGTAGTAGGTCTCGGTCAGACGGGAGGCCACGATGCCGATGATGCCTTGACTCCAGTGCGGTTGGAAGACCACCGTGACAGGCGCTCTTTTAAGCTTGTCGTCCGCGTTGATTTCCGCCAAGGCTTCGTCGGTGGCTTGATGGTCGAGCGACTTGCGTTCGGTATTGAACGAATTGATTTTGTCGCCGATGGTTTGGGCTTCCCGCGGATCTTTACACAGCAACAGTTTGATGGCTTCCTTGCCGTTGGCGATACGGCCTGCGGCGTTGATACGCGGTCCGATCAGGAAGACGAGGTCGCTGTTGGTCAGTTCTTTGTTGAAGTAAAGCTCCGAGTTGTCGTTCCGAGGCAATACGTGTGAATATTTGAGCAGGGTCTCTATGCCCGCCGACGGCTTGGTGTTGATTTGCTTGAGGCCGTAATAGGAGAGGATGCGGTTCTCGCCCGTAATGGGCACGATGTCGGAGGCGATGCTGATGGCCACGAGGTCGAGGAGAGAATAGACGCGTTCGGCCATGACGGCCTCGCGTTCGTGCGGGTTCGGAAACTGCTTCTGCACGCAGGCCTGTATGAGTTTGAAGCCGACGCCGCAGCCCGAAAGGTCTTGATAGGGGTAACTGCAATCGATGCGTTTGGGATCCAGTACCGCATAGGCTTCCGGCAACGTGTCGCCGGGGCGGTGATGGTCGGCCACGATGATGTCGATGCCCTTTTCTTTGGCATAGAGGACCTCTTCATGGTCTTTGATACCGCAATCCAATACAATCAGCAATTTGGCGCCGCGTTGATGCACGTAGTCGATGCCGCGTCTGCAGAGTCCGTAACCGTCTTCGTAGCGGTCGGGAATGAAAAAGTCCAGATTGGCGCCGCAAAAGGCCAGGAATGAATAGACGACCGCTACGGCTGTTGTGCCATCCACATCGTAGTCGCCGTAAACGAAAATCTTTTCCTTGTGGTTGATGGCCTGCCAGACGCGGTCCACGGCCTTGTCCATATCTTTCATTTCGAACGGGTCGTGCAGGTCGGCCATGTCGGGATGAAAGAATTTCCGCACCTCTTCGGGCGTCGTCAAGCCTCTTTGGTAG
>CAMWSI010000244.1 GCA_947176875.1 uncultured Bacteroidales bacterium | reverse complement strand
GATTCCAATTTGTACGACAAACTAACCTATATGAATTTCAGACACAATCACATCAAGGCATTCACCGCTACGGACTACGGCGGCTTGGAAACTTTGGATTGCAGTTACAATCCAAATCTAGGGATATTACGCACAGATGATTGCCGGGCCTTGAAATCATTGAATTGCAGTAGCACATTATTGCGTGAATTGGATTTGTCCACACAGATCCTACAGACGTTGAATTGCGGCAACACACAATTGACTTCGCTTGAATTATCTGAATTACCGGCCCTGCGGACACTGGATTGTTCCAATAACCCACAATTGGAAAACTTGAGCATACAATGCCCGAATCTTGATACCCTATGGATGAACGGAAATACACAACTGACTTCATTGTTTGTATATGCATCCCGCTTAACGGCCATAGAATTAACTGACAATACTGCCCTAAGAAATGTCTTTTTTCAAGACAATACGTTATTGGAGACCTTGGACTTGTCTAGTTTACCGGTCTTGGAACAGGTGGCTTGTATCAACAGTCCCCAACTAAAATCCGTAGATTGCAGCAACACACAATTGACTTCGCTTGTTTTGTCGGAACTACCAACTTTACAAACTTTGAATTGTAGCAACAATCTCCAATTGACTTCTCTGACAATAAACAACGCCTGTTTAACATCATTGGATATTTCAAACGACACCGCTTTAGAATCGTTAAGTTGTCACCATAATCAATTGGATAAAATAGACTTATCTTCAAACAAAAAACTAAATACGCTATATTGCAGCCACAATCAACTTTCTTCTTTGAATCTACCTGAAAATTTAACTTTGGTGCAAATATCGTGCGATAGTAATCGTATATCTTCATTAAGCGTTCTGGCCGCTTTACGCAAACAGGCCCAACATGGCATCCTGTCGCCACAATTCGTAACGGCGACCCTACAGGTTGGGAATGTGTTGAATCTGCAAGGAGAAATGTATATTGACAATAGACAGACAGACTTAACGCTATTGGATTCCAATGGCAATATCATCGAAAACATGGGTGATATTCTGGCTGACCATGGAGATGGATTACTTTATTTCAAAAACGCAGGTCAATATCGTTTACAACTGTACAATGAATTCATTGATCAAAATAATAGTGCGACTCCATTGATCGTTTACTACGACCTGACGGTCGTGGATTCGGTCGTGCGGCCGCAATTCTCCATCCCTTCCGGTGCCGTTTTACCCGACGCTGAACTTGTCCTGAGCACGCCGACACCCGACGCCCGCATCTACTATACGACCGACGGGAGCGAACCGAATGAAACGGCGTTGTCGTACACCGCCCCCATCCGCATCACGGAGGCCGTAACCATCAAGGCCGTCGCCATACAGGACACGTTCAAATCCCACATCGCCATAGCAACTTATACGATAGATACCGTAGCAAGGCCGACGTTCTCCATCCCGTCCGGAACCGTCAAAATCGCTACCACCGTCAGCCTGAGTACGACAACCCCTGACGCCAGTATCATCTATACGACCGACGGAACCGAGCCGGACAACAATGCACTGGAATATACGGAGCCTATCCGCATTACCGAGGCCATGACCATCAGGGCCGTCGCCGTTTACAAGACCGTACGGTCGCAAATCGCCACCGCCACCTATACCATCGATTCCGTGGCTAACGAATACGATTTAAGGGCGTCCAGACTCCGCGTTTACGCCCAAGACAGAACCATCCATCTGTCGGAAACGGTCGGAGAAGTCGAAGTGTTTACGATGGAGGGCCATTGCGTCTATCGCGGCCATGAGACGGCCATACCCGTCAAACAAAGCGGCCTCTATGTGGTTTCAGCCGCCGGTAGGCGGTGGAAAGTCGCGGTAAGGTAACAATCCCTATTAAACGGGCGGATGTCAAAAAATCATGATATCCGCCCGATAGCCGCGTACCCGCTACGCATCAGGTTTCCCACGCAAATACAAGCAGGTTCCAGAAACCTCACTACATAGCCTTAATATCAGCATAACAGGCGGTAGGATTAGGGTAAGTATTAGGATTCGTCCAAGATATCCGTATCGTTGATCCTATTACAGCAATCTTGATACTGTCATTAATACCATCAAGTTTTGACTTGTCGGATGATGACATGAAACCACTTGTTGAGGTCGTTGCCGTATTATTCGCCGGACTTACCCACTGAGCGGTACCGGATGAATAGTATTTCAGATACTGACCGCTTGAACCGCCGGATGGGATGTGTTTGTTACCGGCGGAAGTCGGGTGGGAATAAACCGTATCCGTATCCGTCCAAGGAACATTGACATACATCTTTTCATCGCTGAGTTGCACCGGGTAATTTCTCCCGCTCTGCGAATAACCGATTTTCACACCACCCCGCGTATCCGATGCGGCCAATGGCAATGAGTAATTGTTCGCGTTAGGCTTAATGCCGTCCAACTTGAGTTTTTCTTTAGAAGTAAAATTGGCTTCCGAAAGCCCCATACCTTTCACCTGTGCCACCTTGCCGTCCAGTTCTTTCTTCACATCGGCATCCAAATCCGTTAAGGCTACTTTGTCCTTGAACGCCAGCGCGCGGAGGTCGGAAAACCATTTTTTAACAAGCCCGAACAAAACGCCGAGTTTACTGCCGGTAGTCAGTTCGGTGCGGTCGGCGGCCACAATGAAGCCGACCACCACGTCCGTGGCCTCTCCGCCCTCCCGGTTGAGTTTCCGCGTGACGCCGAGCGTGTCGAGCAGGCGCTGGTTGTCCGCATCGGCCGCGAGTTCCAGATAGGGGCGGTC
>CAMWSI010000243.1 GCA_947176875.1 uncultured Bacteroidales bacterium | reverse complement strand
CGGATCCACCTCCCAATCGGTTGTCTCACGCGGGATATAGCCGATTTCATAAATCCGCAGCACCGCCGGTACCAACAGACAGACCAGAAACACATAAGCGGTCCAAGCCCCGGCCGTTTTCCTCAACGCTTCGAACAGTTTGAAGAGAAAAACGGCGGCCAATACGCCCAAAAACGGATAAAGTGGAATATCGTACCAGAAACATTTGGTCTGCGCCAACGAAATCAACAGCAGATAACTGCCTGATAAAACGGCGGTAAACAACGTCAGCCCGTATATGCGCCTGTCTGATCCGAACAGGCCGAATACCGCACCGCCCAACGCCATGAAGAACCAGTAGCCGAAACGGGTAGTATAGAGGTTTTGGACATAAAACCATATCGGCTCGCGATGCCCTTCGATGACTGTCATGAAACGGCCGCCGAATTCATTGGCCCAAACGGCCTGAAGGTAACCCGGTTCCGCCAGTTCGCGGCAGATATAATATCCTCCGACCGAAACGACGGGAATCAACAGGCCGATATAAATATGCCTGTTTTTCAGAACCGATGGAAATTGTCCGGTCATCAACGTGTAAAGCAACAAGCCCGGCAGGAAGAGCAATGCGCCGGAACTCTTCGTCAGGATAGCGAGCGAAAGGAACAGATAGAACCCATATATATAATACGCCGTTCCCCGCCCATTCGCCAAACGGCCTTTTTCCAAAAACAGAAAAAACGCCAGGCAATAGGCAGTACACAACAGCATGAGCAAGGCATCATAATCGCCGTTCTTACCGCCATGCCAAGTGAAAAGCCCGGTTGTCGTCAGCAATACCATATTTTGTATGAAACCGAAACGGAAATCTTTCAGATACGACCGCAAAAAGACATATAACAGCACGCACGTCAGCAATACGGCGAGCGCGGAAGGCAAGCGGAACGCGGCTTCATTAATGCCGAAGCACTTCATCGAAAGGACTTGCAACCATATCAAAAGCGGCGGCTTCGTATTCCATAAATCGGACACTCCCCCGTATGTGGTGACGAAAAAGCGGTGGTTCTGCAACATTTCGTAGCCGTTGATGGCCAATCGCGCCTCATCCCATACCCTGAGCGGCAGATGTCCCAAATGAAAGAATATCAACGGCACCGCCACCGTCAATCCCATCAGGATGAACACCCACTCAACAGAATTGGAGAAACGACACTTGGAGTGAATCATAGTAATTTTATTTGCATTCCGTCGATTGAAACTCAAATTCAGCACCTGCCGGAACTTCAAATCCTTCTCCCAATTCCAATGTTTCTGCCTTCAACACGACCGGTCCCCGTTTAGGAACAATAGCTTCTAAAAATTCGCTAATTCCCCAACCATGCCACATCGGGTCACTTTTACCTATAAGCACCCACTTATTTGAATTTTTTTCATAGGACGAAGATAGCATTTTGCGGCGAATAGCCCAAATATTCGCCGCAAATTTGCGGCGAATAGACAGATCATTCTCCGCATGGCGGACGACGAACTGCCACCTTTTGGGTATTCCGAGGGGGTATTATACCCCACTGTGGGGATTGCGCGCCCGCGCGCACGTGTGTATCTTTGTTTCCTTGCCGGAGTTTGCTCCGAAACGTCCGAAATGAACGGAAACAATGATTCAGAATAGAAAACAACGGCATGAATGTTATGACTTTAGACGAACTTAAAGAAGGACAGCGGGCCAGGATTTTCAAGGTCAAAGGGCGGGGCGCTTTCAGACAGCGGCTGGTCGAGATGGGTTTCGTGAAGGGGCAGACCGTGGAAACATTGCGGTTCGCCCCGATGAAAGACCCGGTCGAATTCCGCATTCTGCACAGCGAAGTTTCGTTGAGACGGGACGAAGCGGCCTTGATTGAAATAGAACTGATAAAATCCGACAGCCCGGAAGTATCGAAACAACCGGCCGCACCAAGCGGCCTGTCGGCAACCATACCGGCCGGACAGCCCACTTCCGGCCATACGTCCGACGGCCTCCCGCCTACGGACAACGCGACGACTTTTACATCCAAACAAAAGGAAACGATCGAGGTCTGCATGGTGGGCAACCCCAACGCAGGCAAGACTTCGTTATACCACGCCCGGTCTGGTGCGTTCGAACACGTGGCCAATTACAGCGGCGTAACCGTCGATGCCAAAAGCATAGGTTTCGACTACCGGGAATACCGCATCGAACTGACCGACCTGCCAGGCTCCTATTCGTTTTCGCCCTACACGCCGGAAGAACGCTACGTACGGGAACATCTGCTCCTCCGCCAACCCGACGTCGTGCTCAACGTCGTGGACGCCTCCAACATCGAACGCAACCTCTATCTTACGACCCAACTCATCGACATGGATTGCAAAGTGGTGTTGGCCATGAACATGTTCGACGAACTGAAAAAGACAGGCGCCCGACTGGACACGGAATTGTTGGGGCAGTTGCTGGGCATGCCGGTCGTCCCCACCGTGGCCTCCCGCCACGAGGGTCTCAAACCGCTGGCCGAAAAAATCACGGCCGTCTATAACGATGCCGAACCGCATCTGCGCCATACGCACATTCCCTATCCCGAAGAAATCGAGACGGCCATACGCAAATTACAGGAAGCTATTTGGAAAGATCCGGCTTTTTCCGACATGTATTCCTCCCGTTTTCTGGCAATCAAACTCCTGGAGGAAGACGCCGCCGTCCTGCAAACTTTCCGTTGCCTGCAAGACTTCAAGGCATTGGAGACCTTGGCGCAAACGGAAATCAAACATATCAAGGCCATTTTCGACGAGGATCCGGCACACCTGATGTCGGATG
>CAMWSI010000242.1 GCA_947176875.1 uncultured Bacteroidales bacterium | reverse complement strand
CTGCTCTACGACAAGAAGATTTCTGTCATGAAAGACTTTTTGCCGGTATTGGAAAAGACGGTTCAGACGGGTCGTCCGCTCTTGATCATCGCCGAAGACGTGGATGGCGAAGCGCTGGCCACGTTGGTGGTGAACCGTCTCCGCGGCTCTTTGAAAATCGCGGCCGTCAAAGCCCCGGGCTTCGGTGACCGCCGTAAGGAAATGCTCGAAGACATCGCGATTCTGACGGGTGCGACCGTGATTTCCGAAGAAAAGGGTCTCAAACTGGAAGACGCCGACCTCAGTTTCTTGGGTCAGGCTGAAAAGGTGACGGTGGATAAGGAAAACACGACGATTGTAAACGGCAAGGGCAAGAAAGACGACATCAAGGCCCGCGTGGCGCAAATCAAGGCGCAGATTGAAAAGACGACCTCCGATTACGACCGCGAAAAACTGCAGGAACGTTTGGCCAAGCTGGCCGGCGGTGTGGCGGTTATCTATGTCGGCGCCGCTTCGGAAGTGGAAATGAAGGAAAAGAAAGACCGTTTCGACGATGCGTTGCACGCTACGCGCGCCGCGGTGGAAGAAGGTATCGTACCCGGCGGCGGTGTGGCTTACCTGCGCTGCCTCCCCGCTTTGGATAAACTCAAAGTGGAGAACGACGATGAGAAAATCGGCGTTCAGATTATCCTCCGCGCATTGGAAGAACCGCTCCGTCAGATTGTGGCGAACGCCGGTCTGGAAGGCTCCGTCATCGTGAACAAAGTGAAGGAAGGCAAAGACGACTTCGGTTTCAATGCCAGAACGGAACAATACGAAAACATGTTCAAATCCGGCGTCATCGACCCGGCGAAAGTAACGCGCGTGGCGTTGGAAAACGCCGCCTCCATCGCCGGCATGTTGCTCACGACCGAATGCGTGTTGGCGGAAATCAAGGAAGAAAAACCGGCGCCCGCTATGCCGGCCGGCGGCATGGACGGCATGTACTAAACCGATTCTTCCGACAACAAAAAAGTCCGTTCCCTTACGGGGACGGACTTTTTTTATGGCCTGCCGCCGGCCGTGACGACCGACGGCCCTGTCTTTATTACAGCCCGAAGTCCTGCAAGAACATGACCGAACGTTCGATGAGCGGATACATGACGCAGTCGTTATCCACGAACGGCACTTCACGGCGGTAGGCCGCCAGCACCTGCTCCAATACGGGCGAGGTCTTGGCCGGACGGCGGAATTCGAAAGCCTGCGCAGCATTGAACAACTCGATAGCCAATACGCGTTCCACATTGTCCATAACGCGGAACGCCTTGGTCGCCGCGTTGGATCCCATGCTCACATGGTCTTCCTGACCTTGCGAGGATTCGATGGAATCGACGCTGGCCGGCGTACAGAGTTGCTTGCTTTGGCTGACGATGGAGGCCGCCGCATATTGCGGAATCATGAAACCGCTGTTCAAACCCGGATTCTTGACCAGGAAGTTGGGCAGCCCGCGTTTGCCGCCAATCAACTGATAAGTTCTGCGTTCCGAAATATTGCCGAGTTCGGCCACGGCGATGGCGAGGAAATCCTGCGTCAAGGCCAACGGCTGTCCGTGGAAGTTACCGGCCGAAACCACCAGGTCTTCGTCGGGGAATACGGTCGGGTTATCGGTCACGGCGTTGATTTCTTCGGAGAGGATGCGGCCCACGTATTCGATCGTATCTTTCGACGCGCCGTGTACCTGCGGGATGCAACGGAACGAATACGGGTCCTGTACATGTTCTTTCTTGCGCTTGATCATCTCGCTGCCTTCCAACAGTTCGCGAAAACGCGCCGCCGTGTCGATCTGCCCCTTGTGGTTGCGCACTTCGTGTACCGACGGCAGGAAGGGTTCGATACGGCCGTCGAAAGCTTCCAGCGAAATGGCGCCGATCAAGTCGGCCAAGGCGGATAGCCGTTTGGCTTTCAAGAAATTGTGTACACTGAACGCGCTCATGAACTGCGTGCCGTTGAGCAAGGCCAAGCCTTCCTTGGACTGGAGTTCAATCGGTTGCCATTTGAAATGCTCCAGAATGACGGACGCCTGATGTTTGGCGCCGTTGAACCACACTTCGCCCAAACCGATGAGCGGCAGACAGAGGTGCGCGAGCGGCGCGAGATCGCCGGAGGCCCCGAGCGAACCCTGCTGATAGACGACGGGGTAAACGCCTTCGTTGAAGAAGTCGGCCAGACGCTGGATCGTAACGACCTGCACGCCGGAATGACCGTAGGAGAGCGATTTGATCTTCATGAGCAACATGAGCTTCACGACTTCGAGCGGCACCAGGTCGCCCGTGCCGCAGGCATGCGACATCATGAGGTTTTTCTGCAATTGCGACAACTGTTCCTTGGAGATGGAGTGGTTGCAAAGCGAACCGAACCCCGTCGTGACCCCGTAAATCGGTTCGGTCTGGTTTTCCATCTTCTTGTCAAGATAGTCGCGGCATTTCTGAACCCGCGCGATGACCTCGTCGGACAGCTTAATCGCATAGTCATTCTTGAGAATTTCATCCACCTGGTCGAACGTCAGGTCGGCCAATGTGATTTCAAATACTTTCTTGTCCATATCTACTACTTTATATTTTATTTTTCTCTTTCAGTTGTCGGTCATGGGCCGAATCAACAACGATGAAAAACCTGCTATTTGCCTCCACGTGCGGCTACCCGTAAGTCGGCTGCATAGCAGTTTTGCATCGCCTCTTATAAGGTTGTCCGTGATGTTGAGGGTGCATCCTTTTACCAACCAAACGGGGTGAAAGCATCTGTGAAGCCTCCTTTAGGGAGCGAAGCGTACGTGGGAGGCGCAATAGTTG
>CAMWSI010000241.1 GCA_947176875.1 uncultured Bacteroidales bacterium | reverse complement strand
TAGCCGAGACCGGCCTTGACCTCCGCGTTTCGGCTTTGCGGACGCAACGGCAAAGAGGCGCGGGCGGCCTTTGGGGACGGCTCGCGAAAGCCGCCCTGCAATACGGCCGCATGGTCGGCGCGGAACCCGACAACGCTTCGCCCGCCCCCTATAACATAGGTAAACTGCTGGCGGTCGCCTATCCGGAACGTATCGGCAAGGCCTGGCAAGGAGGGCGGGGTAAATTCCAGTTTCCGGACGGCGGCATCGCGGCCATGGACGAAGCCGACACGCTGTCTTCGTCCGAATGGGTTGTAGCGTGCAACCTGAATCAGAAACCGGGCGGCACGGGCCGCATCTTCCTCGCCGCCCCCTTGGCCTTGGAAGACCTAACGGACCTGCTCGAAACGCGCGACCGCCTGTTTTGGGACAGCAAACGGGGTTGCGTTTTGGCACAGCGCGAGCGACGGCTCGGCGCCATTTTGGCCGAGACGCAACCACTGCAGGACGTGCCGAAAGAAAAACGCATCGAAGCCATCGTGGAGGCCGCCGCCAAAGAAGGCCTTTCGATGTTCGACTTCGCGGACGAGGACGTGGAGAACCTCATCCGCCGCATCTCGGCCGTAACCCTCTGGCATCCGGAACTGAACCTGCCGGACGTAAAGGTGGAGGCGGTCTTGAAGCGCGTCGGGGAATGGCTGCCGCTTTATATCGGCAACGCGCGGTCGGCCCAGGATCTAAAGAAAATAGACCTGCGCGAAGTGATTTGGAACTTGCTTTCCTACGAAGAACAGCAGACGGTGGAACGCTTGGCGCCCGCCTATGTGACGGTGCCGACCGGCAGCCGGATCAAACTGGAATACCGCCAAGGCGCGGAGGCGCCGGTGGTCCGCGTCAGGTTGCAGGAATGTTTCGGCCTGGAAGATACGCCGAAAGTCGATAACGGCCGGCTGCCCGTGCTGATGGAACTGCTCTCGCCGGGCTACAAGGCCGTGCAACTGACGTCCGACCTGCGCAGCTTTTGGAGCGGCACCTACTTTGAGGTCCGCAAGGAATTGAAACGGAGATACCCCAAGCACTACTGGCCCGACAACCCGCTCGAAGCGGAGGCCGTCCGCGGCGTGAAACGGAGCTGAACCAACGCCACCGCCCAATAGCTCTCAAACCATTCTCGAGCGGACACACCGCGAGTAAAAACAGTAAAGCCTGTGAAAACGCCTTCTCGGAACCGGTAGTCCCTCGAAACAATCGCCCATTTCAATTCACTTAACAAAAACACAAAGAAACCTTTAACATAATCCAAAACGACCTCCCCCTTCGAAAGACGGATGCAAAGGTACGGCGAAAATAATTAAAATGCAAATCCCTGAAAAACAAGCAAAAATAATTTGCATATCTGAAAAATATCCCTACCTTTGTACAATCTTTGTTCCATCATTCCCCCGTGCAGTTCCTTGGCACGCAAACCCTAAAAAACGCCGGACCGATGAATCGACATCTCGCGCATATCGGCAAGAATAACTTGGGCACAGCCTCCTGCGGGCGGCATTGGACAGGGTTTGACGACACGCACCGGCCGTTTCTTCTAAAATCCCCGCCCGCAGGACACGATCATAAAGCCCCCGTTACCTCCGCCGGACGTTTGAATTAAAATTGACACGGCAAAAACAATTCCACACATTAAATAAAGGGAAATTTATCGAAACAAACCAGTTAAATCAGTATTCACAATTAAGCATTTAAAACTATGAAAAAGTTTTTTTTATCCTCGGCCATTTTGAGTTTAGGTCTGTTGTTTACTCAACCGCTTACGGCGCAAATCAAAGTGCTTTCGAACGGGAACGTCAAGATGGGCGGTATGTGTTCTTCTACCTCCACCGATTATGGTTTAGACATCGGTTATCCTAAAATCCGCATTCATCCGGCCGCCGTGGCCGCAACCATAGCGGGCACGGCCTATGACATCTACATCTATGGGGAGTGCTCGTCCATCGGCGGGGGCGGCATCGTAGGGCCGTTGTCCTCCGCCACCCCCAATGCCGCACTCACCAAATGTACCTCCTTTATCGAGGGCGACAACCTGCAAATAGGAACCCGGCAACATCCGGTCGCCATCTACCATAACCTATCCGTATCCCTGAATTCATCAGGTGTCTCGGTCATGTCCGACCGCCGTTACAAAGACAACATCCGCCCTATGGAAGGCGGTCTGGCACAGATACTGCAACTGCAACCCGTACGTTTCGACTACAAGCGACTCCATGACGGTGAAGCCCCCTGGGACAGCCTCGCGCGTATGAACAAGGTCGGCTTCATCGCGCAGGACGTGGAGGCGGTTGTACCGGAAGCGGTGAACCACGACCTGTTCGAGGATTTCTATTCGCTGAACCAGACCGACTTCATCCCTTACATCGTGGGCGGCATCCAAGAGTTGAACGCCATCATCCGGGAGCAGCGTGAAACCATCCGGGAACTGACAGACCGCATCGCGTATCTTGAAGCCGCAATCACCGATCAATCCGCCCCCGACGCGTCTTTCAACAGCCTCAGGCCTAAAGACGCTCCGGCCGAAACGGTTGAAGCGGCCGAAGCCAACCGCCTTTGGAGCAACGTTCCCAACCCGTTCAAGCAAGAGACGCGCATCCGCTACGCCTTGACCGACGACGTACGGGATGCGCAACTCTGCATCTACGACCTTTCCGGAAAGCAGCTCGCCTGTCGCCGTCTGAGCGACCGCGGCGAGAGCGGGTTCACGCTCCGTGCCGCCAGCCTACAGCCCGGCATCTACCTCTACAGCCTCATCGCCGACGGCAAGGTCATCGACACCCACC
>CAMWSI010000240.1 GCA_947176875.1 uncultured Bacteroidales bacterium | reverse complement strand
CATCATAAGCATCCGCACCCTGCTCCGACGTCGCTCCCATCGAAAACACGCCGCCCGCCACAGCCACCATCTGCATTTCCATCCCGAAAGCCGTCTCCACATAATCTTCGCCCGTCTCTTCGTCCGACACCGGCAACCCGCACAGCCATACATTGTAAGAAGCGTCCCTGGCGTAAACATGCGCCACACGGTTCAATCCTCCCGTCGCCACAACCTGCGTCGTATCCCCGTCTCCCCAATACAATACATACCGGCCACCGCGGGTTCCCTCGAACGAAAACGCTTTCTCCTCCTTGGCCTTCGCTTTCCACGTCATGCGCAAAGTGTCGCAAACGGCCGCCGCGCGGCCGAACGGCAGCGAACCGATCAGCAACAAGCCTGTCATCCATAATAATCTTTTCATTTTCCTATTTTTACATTATTCATCCATCCCGGTCACGTTGTTTTTTTCCGTAAAGAGCAACCCGACTCCCCACCCCGCGTCAAATCCGCCTCAACCCCGCGTCAAATCTCATTTTATCCGCGTCAGCGGAACGCGCTCAGCGCGTTCCGCACCGGGGCCGCTAATATACCACTATATATATATCAAAAGTCAAGTCATTGATAACGTTTTTTTTATAAATTTTTGTCTTATCTTTGGCGCGACAGTTGACGAAATCATGACGGAAATAAACGTAAACAGCTAAAATACAATCATTAAATAATTAACTTAAAAACAAATCCCATGAAAAAAGTTTTTGCTTTGCTGACCGCGCCGCTCATGCTGGCGGGTCTGCTCACTTCGTGCAAACCCGAACAATCGGAACTGAATCTGGAAACCTTGCCCGGATCGGCCACCGTTACCGGCAAGGTGGAGTATAATCCCGGCGTGACGAACATAGACGGCGTACTTGTCCGGGACTTCAAGAAACCGGCGGCCGGCCGCACGGTCGAAGTCAAGGTGTTCACCGCATCGTACACCAATCCTTACGAAGAAGATTTTTCGGGCAACTACCGCACGTTCCGCGCCACCACCGACGAAAAAGGCCGCTACTCGGTTTCCCTACCGGTCGGTCATCAGGCCATCACCGCTCATGTAACGGCACTGCCGTTCATCGACGAAGTGAACGTGCTGGATCACGATAAGAACATCATCCCCGTGGAAAACGCCGTTTACAAAAACGACATGGGCAGTCTTGGGGAAAGCGTTTCCCTGTCGGATCAGAGCATTGAAGAAGTGGACTTCCTGATGGTAACGACGAAAAACGCCGAAGACTTCGCGCTCAACCAAAAAGTAAGCCTCAAAGGCCGGGTGCTGGTACCCGCCGAAGTGAGACGCGAAACCGGCCTGAGCGACACGCTGTTGCCCTATGCAACCGAACTGAGGGTCCGCATCACTGTGGGTGAAACGACGATGCGGTACGAAACCGTTTCCGACGCCAAAGGCCAATACAGCCTCGACATGTTACTGCCCAACAACTGCTGGGACGTATATACCACGATAACGGTGGAAAAACAACGGGTTATCGGAGATTTCACACACTACTACCGCAAAAACGGCACTACGAACTGGCGCTCCGAAACCGTCCAGACCTTCATAGAGGGTAAAACGGCTTCTTTGCAGCTGACGGCCGACCACAAACTGATTCCGGTGTCTATGTTCGACCTCGAACTGGACGTAAACCCGGTTTATCCCGAGAACGTACACGGCATCGGCAACAGCATCGACACGGAAGACGATATCGAATTCAACAACCCGTTGAACTGGTAAATGCCGGATGGTTTAATCTAAAATCGAAACACCAATGAAGTATCAAACTATCATACCGTCGGTTCTGCTGGCGGGTCTACTCTTCGGCGTCATGCCCGCGGCGGCCCAGGAGACCGATGCAACGGAAGCGGTCTCGTCCGAACGGACGCACCGGCACGGGAAACGGCATTTCACGCCGGAGACGTTCCTGCCGCATGCAGGCGACTTCGCGTTCAGCATCAGCGCGAACCCGTTTGTCAATTTTGTCGGCAACATGTTCAACAGCAGTACAAGCAACCGTATCAACAACAAAAAGATAGGCGGCGACGCCTATCTCCAGCCGTTGGTCTCGGTTGCCAGCAAATACATGATATCCGACCATTTCGGCGTACGGGTCAATTTAGGCTGGATGTACGGATACGAGAACGAGAGTTTCTACACGCGCGACGACGCGGCCTATTTCCTCAATCCGCTCACGCACCAAAAAGTCGTAGATCGCCACATCTATAACAATGTGGGCGCGAGTTTCAACGCGGCGGCGGAATACCGCATCGGCAACCGGCGCATCCAAGGCGTGGTGGGCGGCGGCCTGATCTATGCGTTCAGCCTGAGCCGCGAACGCTTCGAATACGGCAACGGTATCACGGATCTGAACCCTACGCCGAGCGTAAACGCCGGCATGGGCGATTACCTGGCTCCCGGAACGACAGGCTTTGTTTCGCAACGCTATCTGTCGAAATATCAAGGCGACCCGACGCATTACTTCGGCCTCATGGGCTTCGTGGGTTTTGAATGGTTCCTCTGCCCGTGGTTCTCGTTAGGCGCGGAAGTGAATGTTTCGGCCGTATATAACTGGACACAGGAACGCTATTACGAGGCCGAAGGCTTCAACACGGTTACGGGACAGAAAGAAACGTGGACGGAATTAATCAGCCCGCGTTCGCACGGCTTTAATTTCGGTACCGGCAACATCGGCGCGAACCTGACGATTACATTCTACTTCAACCGAAACAGCAAAAGCGAATATTAAGTTCTCATTTAGTTTAAGCGCGAGCCGTCCGATGGAAAAGTCGGGCGGCTTTTTTTAT
>CAMWSI010000239.1 GCA_947176875.1 uncultured Bacteroidales bacterium | reverse complement strand
TTGCCGGACAGTACGGAACAGGGCGTGCCGGATACCCTCCTGCAGGCGGACACGGTCGAGACTGTCTTGCCGGTCTTTCTATGGGGAAACGACACGATGGATCTGTCGGAAACGCCGACCGAACAACTCTGGGACAGTCTCTTTCAAATGCTTAACACGAAAGAAAGCATTTCGGTCGCCATTCTCCTGCCGCTCTACCTGCACGACACGCTCGACCCGCCTGCGCGCTCCTACGCCTATTTGCCGTTTCTGGAAGGCTGGATGACCGCCCATGGAGAAGAACTGCTGCAACCGGACGACAGCGCGTCGCCCATTGTCCGTTATCGGGTCTGGGATGTGACCGACCATCTTGAATCGGTGGACCGGGCTTTGAACGACCCGGCATTGGCGCAATCCGATTTTCTGATCGCGGCCGTTTACACCAAAGTGTTCGATACGATCCGCCGCTTCGCGCAGGCAAACCGGTTGCCGCTGGTCCATCCGCTGACGGAACAGGACTCGACGGCCGCCGGCAATCCTTTTTACATACAATGTATGCCGTCTTACGAAACGCAGGCCGAAGCGATGACCCGCTTCCTGCAACGGGAATTCGCGCCGGAACGCTACCGCTACCTGCTGTTCGACGATTCGACGGCTTTCTTCCGCAAACGGGCGCAACAACTGCACGCCCGTCTGACGGCCGATACGACGAGAACTTACGACATATTGCATTACAGCATGTCTCCGGCACGCATGGGGCAGTTCGGACCGATATTCGACAGTCTGTTCGCGCCGCGCACAGCCAGACCGACCGTATTCTTAGGTTGCACCGATAAGGAAATCGCGTTGCTGAACGCCTTTATCGCACTTCGGAATACCCGCGGCCCGGCCGAAAAGATTTTCATCGGTCCGTCGCGTTGGATGACGTTTACCAAAATCGAACCGGAGTATTTCAAAAATCTCCGCCTGATCTGCTATCAGCCGTTTTACTGGGACAAGGACGCCGAGGCTTCGCTCCGTTTTGAAAAACACTATTACGAACATTTCGGCGTTCTGCCGTCCGATCTCGCCTACAAAGGCTATACCTGCTACAGATGGTTTTCGGATATGTTGCGCGGAAACAGCGTGGCCGCCGATCCGTTCGGACGGAACCGTTGGCGGACGAGAGACGTGGGCGGATGGGAAAATACCAGATTGTTCTGGTTGGAACTGAAAGACCATGCGTTCGTCTTATGGCCGGAACCCGAAATAGATTCGGAGACGCCGGCCCCCTCCATGCCGGAAAGCGATGAAACCGAAACCGCACGTGAAGCAATAAAACCCATAAATACAGAACCATGAAATATCTAATCAATGTATGCCTCGGCTTGTCGTTGCTCGCGGGCACGACCATCAAGGCGCAGGAAACCCCGGCTTTGGTTTCCACGGATCCGCAGAACCGCAAGATTCTCATAGAAGAATTTACTGGCATCGGTTGCGGCAACTGTCCGCGGGCTCACAGAACCTCCAACGGTATCGTGGCCGCCTATCCGGATTCGGCCTTCGTCATCAATATCCACCAAGGGGGATATGCCACGGATAAAAATCCCGACCTGACGACCGCCTGGGGGGATGCGTTGTACGACCTAAGCGGTGCCAAAGTTTTCGGTTATCCGGCCGGCACCATCAACCGCCATGTCTTCGAGGGCGACGCGACATTCGTACAAGACAACAAGTGGCCAACCACGGCACCGGAAGTCCTGAAGATGCCGTCTTATGTCAATGTGGCGGCCAAGGCTACAATCGACTGGAATCTACGCAAAATCATGGTGGAAGTCGAAGCCTATTATACGGCGCAACCCGGTGCAAGTTCCAACTTCATCAACGTCGCGCTGTTGCAGGACAATATCCGCGGCGACCAATACAGCATGAACAATAATCCCGATCAAGTCATCAACGGTGAATACAACCACATGCATGCGTTGCGCGATCTGTTGACGGGGCAATGGGGCGAAGAAATCACCGGCTTGGCCAAAGGCACGCTTGTCAAAAAGACCTTTGCCAAAGAACTGCCCGAAGCCATCAAGGAGGTTGATCTGAAACTGGAAGACTTATCCGTTATCGTTTTCGTGACGGAATCGCATACGGAGGTCATGAATGTCTGCGAGGCCGAAATGACGCATATCGGCGCACCGGCCCATATCGTCCGGTTGTTGGAAATGGAACCGGTAACGTATCCGGCCTGCACGCCGGAAGGGAAAGCCGTGTTGCGCCTTGAAAATATACTGAGCGGTACGGATATCAAGGAATTCACGATAGAGGCCTCCACGGCGGCCGGTACACAGGCTTTCGATTTCACGCCCGCCGATTTTGCCGTGGGTACGAAAGAAACCATTGAAGTAGGCCCGTTCCCGATGAACTGGAACCAACGGGACAAACTGACGCTCCGTCTGACCAGAATCAACGGCGAGGCCTACACTTGGGAGGATATGGACATGCTGGAAACACCGGTCGTCAAATGGGGCGGGTACACGTTACCGCCGGTAACCGTCAACATCGTTCAAGACATGTTCGGTACGGACATTACCTGGACATTGACCCGTAATACAGAGACACTTCAGAGCGGCGGTCCTTACCGCGATTTGCAAGACGTTGGCACACGCGTCAATACCGTAACGCTGACAGGAGCACAGGAACCAGGCTGCTATGTTTTTACCGTTTTCGACAAAAACGGTGACGGTATCAATTCGGATAAAGGCGAAGGCTATATCGAATTCAAAGACGCTTCCGGGGCCGTCGTTTCGCACATGGACGGCAAGTACGACTCCAGCGTGCAATTTTTCATCCGAGTGACGGGGGTCG
>CAMWSI010000238.1 GCA_947176875.1 uncultured Bacteroidales bacterium | reverse complement strand
ATCGCGTGGTATTCGCGCCTTACGATGCCAAGCAGGCTTACTGCTATACGGTTTCGCGCGGCGAAAAGTACGAACGCGACATGATGCCGGTCATCAACATGTACAACAACTATTTCGGGGGTGGCATGAACGCGATCGTATTCCAGGAACTGCGCGAGAAACGTTCTTTGGCTTACCAAAGCGCTTCGTTCTATCGCCGTCCCAATCAGCCGGACAACTATTTCGTGAATATGGGGTTGATCATCACGCAGAACGACAAGGTGGTGGATGCGTTCAAGGCCATAGACGAACTGTACGAAAACATGCCGCAGAGCGAAAAGGGACTCGAACTGGCCAAAATCAGTCTGATTTCCGACCTGCGTACGTCGCGCGACCAGAAGACGGACAAGATTTTCCGTTATCTCAATGACAAGAAGTTCGGTTATACCGAAGATTCCCGCAAGGTTATGTACGAAGCCATCCCGGGCATCACGATGGAAGACATCGTGAAGTTCCAGCAGGAAAAGATCAAGGGTCAGCCTCAGACCTATATCATTCTGGGCAAGGAATCCGATTTCGATTTCGAAAAGTTGGAACGCGAATTCGGTAAAGTGGAAAAGGTGACGACCGAAGAGATTTTCGGCTACTAAGCCTCGTTTCCGGATATGGGAAACGGCCGCTCCATACGGGGCGGCCGTTTTTTTATCGTTTCAGCGTCACGAGCGTGATGCCGGCGCCGCCCAGTTCTTCTTTCTGGTCGTCGAAGAAAGCCCCGTGCGGGTTTTGCCGCAGCAGTTTGCGGATATTGTCTTTGAGTACGCCATAACCTTTCCCGTGCAGGATTTCGAGATGCGATTCGCCGTAGAGTACGGCCTCGTCTATGAATTTGTCGGTCTTGGCCAAGGCGTCGTTCATGCGTTCGCCGCGCAGGTCTAAATAGGGCGAGAATTCGTTGCGTCCCGTTTGCAGGTTTTCGATATGCACCTGTACGCGGCCTTGCCGTTCGGTTTCCTGTTTCGTTTCCTGTTTGGAAAGAGGCTTGAGTTGATCCAACGGCAGTTCCAAGCGCATGAAGTCGAAATCCACCTTGGCTTTACGCCCTTTAAGTTCGACCACCACGCCCACCTCCTTGCCGTCGGTGCGGCGGACGTAGCCGCCCACTTGTATAGGGGACGGTCCGGCGGTTTCGGCCGCCGGTTGCGGGCGGTTGCGGGCGGTAATCGGTCGGGCGGCGGAACCGGGGTGGCGTTTGTCAGATGTACTGTGTCCGGTTGCCGTTGCGGAGGTTTCCGAGTCTCCGTCCATCATCGCCGCCATATCGGCTTGCAGTTGGCGGCGCAACCGTAGTGTCTCCTCGCGTTCGGCCTGTTTTTCCTTGATTTCCCGTATCGTCTGTTCGATACGGCGGTTGGCTTGCGCCACGATCTCGGCCGCCTGCGTTTTGGCTTCTTTGATATAAGCCGACTTGCGTTCCTCTATTTCGGCCGTCAGCCGGTTGTATTTTTCCAAAGTGTCGGAAAGCAGCCGGTCGGCCGTCTCCACTTCGCGCGAGCGTTGCAGCAATTGCTGTTTCTCCACCTCTATCTGTTGCAACTCCTGTTCGAATTGCAGGTGCTGACGGCCGGTCTTGGCCTGCGCCGCCTTGAGTACGTCTGTCGGGAAGCCGGCATTACGCGCCATTTCAAATGCGAACGAACTGCCCGGCAACCCTTTCCTAAAGATATAGAGCGGCCGCATCCCGGCCTTGTCGAACAGCATCGCGCCGTTTACCATAGCCGCATGATGTTTGGCCAGCAGTTTCAGTTGCGTGTAGTGGGTCGTGGCCACGCCCCAGGCTCCCTTCCGTTCCAAGGCTTCGAGCAGGGCCTCGGCAATCGCGCCGCCCGCCTGCGGTTCGGTGCCGCTCCCCAATTCGTCGGCGAGAAAGAGCGTATGGCGGTCGGCATGTTCCAGCCAAAACTTCATGTTCCGCAGATGCGAGCTGTAGGTGCTTAGGTCGTTTTCAATCGACTGCTCGTCGCCTATATCTACAAAGATATGATGGAAAATGCCGGCTTCCGAGTTTTCCGACATCGGCACGAGCAAGCCGCATTGCAACATGTACTGCAACAGCCCCACCGTTTTCAGGCAGACCGATTTGCCGCCCGCGTTGGGACCCGAAATGATGACGATGCGTTCTTCGCCCTCCAGGCGGAAGGTAAGTGGCACCGGGTCTTTCAGCAACGGATGCCGCGCCTGCCGCCAAGTAAAGCACGGTCGTTCGTTCAGCACCGGCAGGCCGGCGTCCATGCGCAGGGCCAGCCGGGCCTTGGCGCGGATAAAGTCGATGCGGCCGAGAAAGGCGTAGCCCTCTGTCAGTATGGGCAGGAGCGGGTACAGATATTGGCTGAATTCCTTGAGGATCCTCGTAATCTCCATGCGCTCCTCGTGCCGCAGTTCGGTCAGTTCGTTATTGAGCAGGAACACCTCTTCCGGTTCCAGGAAAACGGTCTGTCCCGTGGTTGAAACATCGTGTATGAAACCGCGTATCTGTCGCTTGTGGGCCGCCAGGAGCGGAATGACGAGGCGTTCGCCGCGTACCGTGGCTTCGGCGTTTTCGCCTGTCCAGCCTTCCTTTCGGGCCGTGGAAAGATACTTTTGGATATGGTGGTTCGACTCGCTTTGCAGGCGGCGCATACGGCTGCGGATGCGGTAGAGTTCCTCCGAAGCGTTGTCGCGCAGTTTGTGCGTCAGCGGGTCGATGAGAAAGCCGATGCGGTAGGGCGGTGCGGCCCCCACAGCCACCGTGAGACTTATCAACTACACCGACCCCACGAGACCGAAGAGCTGAGGTAATCCGGGT
>CAMWSI010000237.1 GCA_947176875.1 uncultured Bacteroidales bacterium | reverse complement strand
GGAAAACATCGTACCGGTGGTGGACACGGCTCTGAAATCGGCCGGTGTCAAGGTGTCGGATTTGGACGCCATCGCGTTCACAAACGGCCCCGGTCTGTTGGGGTCCTTACTGGTCGGCGTCTCGTTCGCCAAAAGCATGGCTTGGGCGGCAGGATGTCCGATGGTAGCGGTCAATCATCTGGAAGCGCACGTGTTGGCGCATTTTCTCCAACAACCCGGCCGGCAGAAAGACGTACCGGAATTCCCTTACCTCTGCCTGTTGGTTTCGGGCGGACATACGCAGATTCTTAAAGTGTGCAGCCCGTTCCATTTCGAGACACTGGGGACTACGATAGACGACGCGGCCGGTGAAACCATCGACAAAGCGGCCAAAATCATGGGCTTGCCCTATCCCGGCGGTCCGGTCATAGACCGTCTGGCGCAGACAGGCGACCCGAAAGCCTTTCGTTTGGCCAAACCGCGCATTCCGGATTTGAACTACAGTTTCAGCGGTCTCAAGACTTCGTTCCTTTATCTGGTACGTGACCGCTTAGCCGAAAATCCCGACTTCATTACAGAGCACCAAACTGATTTATGCGCCTGCATACAACAGGCCGTCGTGGATATTTTATTGGAGAAATTGGTTAAAGCGGCCGAACGGCACCATATCAAAGACATCGCGATAGGTGGCGGGGTTTCAGCCAATTCCCTGCTGAGAAACCGCATAGAGACTTGCGGACGCGAACTCGGCTGGCGGACGTTCCTGCCGCCGTTTTCCTATACGACCGACAACGCCGCCATGGTCGGCATGGCCGGTTATTTCAAATGGTTGCGAAAGGATTTCTGTCCACTCGATACCGTACCCTATACACGTCAGGGACGTTAATCGGCCTTGCCTGAAGACGCCGGCTTTTTCCAGACGTACATTTTACTTTCCTCTCCTTTCAGCAGACGTTTGATGTTCTTGCGGTGCGTCACGATAATCAGCAACGGTACGAGCACCGAAAAGACAATGAGTACGGCATGTTCCTGATGGAACAAAAAGACGTCCAGCAACGGAAATGTGACGGCGGCCAGAATGGAAGCCAGCGAGACATAATGCGTAAGCAGGAATACGACCATGAAAACGGCCAACGCTCCGAGAAAAGCCTCCGGATAAAGGGCCAGGATGATGCCGACCATCGTCGCCACGCCCTTACCGCCCTTGAAACCCGTGAATACCGGGAATATATGTCCCAACAATACGCTTACGGCCAGATATACGTCGTAATACTCCTGCCATTCGGCATACATTTCCGGCATCAACCCGTCTCCGATATGAATGGCCAGCCAGCCTTTGAACGCATCCAGCAACAACACGAACAATCCCGGCATCCATCCCAATACGCGTATCGTATTCGTCGTACCGGCGTTGCCGCTGCCGTGTTCCCGCACATCGACCTTATAGAAAATACGGCCAATCCATACCGCAAACGAGATACTGCCCAACAGATAGGCCGTCACCAAACCCAATAACATAGACCACATGACTTCCCTGTTTTTGCTTTATTTACACTCACTCCGCCACATCCTCTTCCCAATATTCATCCTCCGGATATGCTTCATCATATTCATCGTCTTCCGCTGAAACCTCATCCGTTCCGTCCTCCGCCGTTCCGCCAGTCGTTTCCCCATCTTCAGTTCCTTCCGCTTCTTCCCAATCGTCCTCGTCCGGCCAATCCACCCCTTCGTAGGTCTCTCCCGATGCGCCGACACCCGTATCCAAACGCTCCTCCGTCGTTTCCTCCGGTTCGTCAGCCGCGTCGAACGCGCCGCCGGCATCCTCGAATTCCGCTACAAAGATATTCTTTTTTCGCATTGTGGACAGCATGAATTCGAAACGTCCCTTACGGCGTTTGGACGCCTTAAGTTTATCTATCGCCTCGTTGAAGCCCTGATCGGAGGAAAGCACCTGCATCTTACGGTCGGCATAATTGAAATAATACCAATTATAGCGCGACCCCTCTATGTAGATATTCAGGACATCGCCCCGACGGCCACGGCTGATCTGGGCATAGACTTTCATTTTTTTATTGACCCAATGCGGACCGACAAGCAACAACTCTCCCGAACC
This sequence comes from uncultured Bacteroidales bacterium, assembly GCA_947176875.1. Taxonomy (GTDB): domain Bacteria; phylum Bacteroidota; class Bacteroidia; order Bacteroidales; family P3; genus CAMXAS01. Next base: position 741 of record CAMWSI010000237.1, on the reverse strand, counting down.
GGTGGAACGATAGGCGGAACTCATCGGATCCCATTCAAAACCGAGATTGGAGAAAACAAGTCCTTTCTGCCATGCGGACGGAATACGGTTTACACTGCCGTAGGTCTGAAGTTCGTTCCGAACGGCCGCCGCCTCCTGAGACGACATCGTTTCCTCCACAAAGACGTCAAGCATCGGATTGTCGGCCAGATTGCCGGCCAACAAATTCGTATTTTTATTCAGCTCGTCGGCCATCCGCTTGAACAAAGACGCGTTGAAAAAGAAATCCAGTTTCCACACGACCTGCATGAACAAATCGTCCTGAGACGTGCCTTCCTGAAACAACTGTCCGTAAAATGCCGTCTGCAAATCATCGGTTCGCAAGCCCAACTGCAATGCCCCCGTGGCCGACGATTCGCCTTCTTTCAAATCGTAAGCCAACACCTCGTTATCGTTGCTGTCCAGAATCAGATAAGCCTTGTCTTCTTCAGAATAACACAAAAAGCCCTCCGCGGAAGCGATCGGTTTTTCGGTGGACAACAGCGGTTCCATAAAGACGAAATGCGGCCGCCCGTCCGAAGCGGAGAAAAAGCCAGCCCGCATGGGACGCCCGCGTCCGCTCTTAGTCTGTTCGGTAACCGGTATCATGATTCGTTCCGGATTCAGATATGCCTGAAACTTAAAGGCGGAAGCAAACCAATCGTCGGCGTCCGCTTCATCCTGCTCGTCCGCGGTTTCGGACGCGGCCGCTTCATCCTGCAA
>CAMWSI010000236.1 GCA_947176875.1 uncultured Bacteroidales bacterium | reverse complement strand
GTATTGAGGCTGTCTTCGAGACGGTCGATCGGGTCGGTGCAGGGCAATACGGGCGCTTCCTCCAGGTTGTTGGACGGAAGATAGTTGATGAGTTTGCGCAACATCATGATACCTTCCTGCTCGCTATCGACCACAAAGTGCGCCACGCCCGACTTGGAGGCGTGTACCATCGCGCCGCCGAGCTTGTCTTCGGTCACATCCTCGTTGGTCACGGTCTTGACCACCTTCGGGCCCGTCACGAACATGTAACTGTTCTCTTTCGACATCATGATGAAGTCGGTCAGAGCGGGCGAATAAACGGCACCGCCGGCACAGGGGCCGAAAATGGCCGACAGCTGCGGCACGACGCCGGAAGCGAGGATATTGCGTTCAAAAATCTCGGCATAGCCGGCCAAAGCGTTCACACCTTCCTGGATACGGGCTCCCCCCGAGTCGTTGATGCCGATAACGGGGGCGCCGGCCTTCATGGCCATGTCCATTACCTTGCAGATCTTCTTGGCGAAACTTTCAGAGAGCGAACCGCCGAAAACCGTGAAGTCCTGCGAGAACACATAGACTAGACGGCCGTCGATGGTACCGTAGCCGGTTACGACGCCGTCGGTCAGGAAACTCTGTTTTTCCATGCCGAAGTCGTGGCAACGGTGGGTCACAAACATGTCGAATTCTTCGAACGAGCCTTCGTCCAAAAGCAGTTCCAAACGTTCGCGCGCCGTGAGTTTGCCCTTGGCGTGCTGCGAATCGATTCTTTTCTGGCCGCCGCCCAGTCTGGCCTCGGCGCGCTTGTCCAGAAGAAGTTTAATTTTATCTTCAAAAGTCATGATACGAACGGTTATTGTTTATGATTATTTCTTTCCGCAAAATTCGGTGAGCACACCTTTGGTCGATTTCGGGTGCAGGAAACCGATCATCAAATTTTCGGCCCCCTTGCGCGGCGCCTTGTCGATGAGTTGAACGCCTTTGTCGGCCGCTTCGTTCAAGGCCGTGGCCACGTCTTCCATCGCGAACGCGATATGGTGAACACCCTCGCCCCGCTTTTCGATGAATTTGGCAATCGTGCCTTCCGGATCGGTCGATTCGAGCAATTCGATTTTCGTCTGACCCACCTGGAAGAAAGCGGTCTTGACCTTCTGATCGGCCACTTCTTCGATGTTGTAGCATTCCAGACCCAAAACGTCCTGATAATACTTGATCGCTTCGTCAAGATTCTTGACGGCAATCCCGATGTGTTCAATGTGCGTCGGCTTCATAGTATTGATATTTAATTAGTTAATATGCAAAACAATAAGTTTGCAAAAGTACGGAAATTTCGACGGATTAACAAGCGGGGCGCGCCAGCGACCGCACGGCCCCCGCCCGACTACACGCGCGACGCCAACGAAATCAAGACACAAAATACATGCGATAAATAACTTAAGGAATAAGGAAAGACCTTCCCCCTTCGAAAAACAGGTGTAAAGATACGGCGAAAATTATTAAAATACAAACCACTGAAAAACATGCAAAAACAATTTGCATATCTCAAAAATATCCCTACCTTTGCCTCATCATTTCCCCGTGCAGTTCCTTGGCACGCAAACCCTAAAAAACGCCGGATCGATGAACAGACATCTCGCGCATATCGGCAAAAATAACTTGGGCACAGCCCCCTGCGGGAGGCTCTAAGAAGGGTTTGTGTAAAAAATCCATCGGCATCTTCTCAAATCCGTTTCCCGCAGACCACCGCCATAAAGGCACCGTTATCCCCGCCGGCCGTTTGATTGGAATCCGGGACAATAAAAAAACAATACCCAAAATTAGAAACTTTATCGAAACACTCCTGTTAAATCAATATTAACCATTAAAAATTCACAGCCATGAAAAAGATTTTTTTAACTTCAGCCATTTTGAGTTTAGGTATGTTGTTTGCCCAACCGCTTACGGCTCAAATCAAAGTCCGAACGAACGGCGATGTCAAGATGGGTAGCCTCAGTTCATCGACTTCCAGTACTTACGGTTTGGAAATCGGTTATCCCAAAATCCGCATCCATCCGGCAGCCACTTCGGCATCCATAATAGGCACCGCCTATGATATCTATATCTACGGACAATGTTCGTCAATCGGAGGGGGCGGCATCGTAGGGCCGTTGGCCTCCGCCACACCCAACGCCACACTCACCAAATGCACCTCCTTTATTGAGGGCGACAACCTGCAAATAGGAACCCCGCAACATCCGGTCGCCATCTATCAGAACCAATCCGTATCCCTGAATTCATCAGGTGTCTCGGTCATGTCCGACCGCCGTTACAAAGACAACATCCGCCCTATGGAAAGCGGCCTGGCACAGATTATGCGGTTGCAACCCGTGCGCTTCGACTACAAACAGTTCAACTACGATGAATCCCCCTGGGACAGCCTCGCGCGCATGAACAAGGTCGGATTCATCGCTCAGGACGTGGAGGCGGTTATACCGGAAGCGGTAAACCACGACCTGTTCGAGGATTTCTATTCATTGAACCAGACCGATTTCATCCCATACATAGTGGGGGGCATCCAGGAGTTGAACGCCATCATTCAGGAGCAGAGCGCAACTATCCTAGAACTGACCGACCGCATCGCGTATCTTGAAGCCCAAGCCGCCGACCGATCCACCCCCGATGCGACTTTCAATAGTGTCAAGCCCAAAGGCGAATCTGCCGAAACGATTAAAGCCGAAGGCAACCGCCTTTGGAGCAACGTGCCCAACCCCTTCAAGCAGGAGACGCGCATCCGCTACGCCCTGACCGACGACGTGCGGGAAGCCCGGCTCTGCATCTACGACCTCTCCGGCAAGCAACTTTCCTGCCACCGCCTGAACGAC
>CAMWSI010000235.1 GCA_947176875.1 uncultured Bacteroidales bacterium | reverse complement strand
GTCAAAACACAGACTCCGCACTTCGCCCTCCGCCGTGCCAGCCGCTCCGGCCACCTCCGGCACAAGCGCCGACAAAGCAAACGTTTTCTCCGACATGATTTCCTATGCTTTTAATACAATTCCAACCACACCTTATCGTTTTTCCGGATGGGCTGCCCCGCCTCCACCGACTGCCGCCTGACCCGGCCGCTGCCGTTGAGCCGCACCTGCAAGCCCTGCTTTTCCAGAATGTAAACGGCATCGCGCGCACCCAACCCGCGGACATCGGGCATGACTTCCTTCATCCGGTGTACCGTACGCACTTGATATCCCCCCGGTGCCGCAGCCGTTCCGTCACTCCCGGCCGTCATCCGCACGAAAGCCGTCTCCTCCACCTCCGCATTCACCGGCAGTTCCAAGGCGGAAAACGCCCGCTGCAAATCGCCGCCGTACCCCGCCGCCGAGACCGGATACCGACCCTTGGCCGCCAAATCGGCTATATTCAAGCCGCCCTCCGGACGGTCTTTCAACAACGTGGCATACACCTTGTCCGCAATCTCCTTGAACACCGGCGCCGCCAAGTCGCTGCCATAGACGTGCCGCTTATGCGGCTCGGTAATCATAATCATGCACGAGTAGAGCGGTTTCTCGGCCGGGAAATAGCCGGCGAACGAAGCCCTGTAAAGCATCTTCTCTCCGCCGCGACGCGCATAATTGATCTGCGCCGTGCCGGTCTTGCCCGCTATCCGGTAGGGCGATTTGGCCAACGAACGGCCCGTGCCGTTCTGCACCACCTGTTCGAGCATTCCCCGCACCATGTCCAGCGTCTTGCGGCTCGCAATCTTATCCTGCAACACCACCGGCTCGTATTTCTTGACCGTCTTGCCGCCCGACCGGATTTCATCCACCAGCCGCGGTTTCATCATCCGGCCGCCGTTGGCCACGGCATTGTAGAGCGATAGAATCTGCAAGGGCGTAAGCTGCACCTCGTAGCCTATCGACATCCAGGGCACCGACAGCTTCGACCAACTCTTGTCCTTAGGGTTCTTGATATAAGGCTTGCCCTCGCCCGGGATTTCTATACCCGTTATTTCGTTGAGCCCCATCCCGTAGAGATAGTCCACAAACTTCTGCGGGTTCTTGTGGAACGTCTCATGCGCCAGATACGAAATCCCGACATTCGAAGACTTCTCGAAAGCCTCCTGAAACGAGACGTCGCCATAACCTTCGCGACGCGAGTCTATCATGCGCCGGCCGTAAAACTCCATGATGCCCGTCGGCACCGTGGTCGCCGTATCGAACCGACCTTCCTCCAGAATGGCGATGGCCGACGCCAATTTGAACGTCGAACCCGGTTCCACGCTCTCGCCGACGGCATAGTTGATCTGCTCGGCATAGCGGCCGTCAGCCTGCCGCGTCAGGTTGGCAATCGCGACAATGCGCCCCGTGGCCACTTCCATCAACACGGCGCAACCATGGTCGGCCTCGTTCTCGCGCACGCAACGTTCGAGCGCGGCATGCGCCACATCCTGAATACGCGTATCTATCGTCGTCACAATATCTTTACCGTTCTGAGGCTCTATCGTCTCTTCGTTGTATATCGGGCGCCACACGCCTTTGGCCACACGTTGGGTCAGCCGACGGCCGCTCACACCTTCCAGGTCGGCATTGAACGCCTTTTCCAAACCGGCTCCGTAACCTGTTTCCACATTATAGGAACCGACGGTACGTTGCGCCAACGGACTGTGAGGCTGGCTACGGCGTTCGGATTCCGTCACGATGAACCCGCCCTTGAACTGCCCTTTCCGGAACAACGGAAACGTCTGCATCCGCTGCAATTCGTCATAACTGATACGGCGCTTTATCAGATGGTTGCGCCGGCCTTCCCGCCGCGCCCGCTCCAAATCACGCCGATAGGCAGCCGCGGACGTCTGCGGATACATCGCGTGCAGACTGTCGCAAAGCGGCCGCAGATAACGCCGGAACGTATCGGCCGGCACCACTTTCGGGCTCAAATCCATGCGGATTTCAAACACCGGCACCGAAGCGGCCAACAGGGAACCGTTGGCGGCGTAAATGTTGCCCCGCACGGCCTTGACTTCCTCGTAACGCAGGCTCTGTTCCTCGGAACGAGCCAACAAGTCCTTGCCCTCCACAAACATGACGATGGCCATCCGCACGATGACGGCCAGCGCGAATACGAGAAAAAATGCATATACGAGATACACCTTCGCCCACATGGCGTCCCGGTTCTTATTTTTCTTTGCGCTTCCCATCGTCGTTTCTGCTCAACTTAACCGGCGGCACCACCGACTCCTTTATGCCGGTCGAATCCAACAGCCGCGCCACCGACGACTGACGGCTCAGACGCATGTATTCGGCCTCCACGGAAAGCTGACGGAAACGCAATTCCTTCACTTCTTTTTTCAACATGTTGGTTTCCCGAACCATACGTTCCGAAACATAATTATTGGCAATCAGTATCAGACAGAGCGCGAAAATCAGCAACAACAACGACCAATGCCGCTGCACCATATCGCGCAACATCGTCGAACCGTCCAATATCTGCTTGACTTTCATGATTGCCTCTTCTTTCCGTCCGCCTGCGTGCCGATGGGGTATTCCACCCGTTCGGCCACCCGCATCTTGGCGCTCCGCGCCCGCGGATTCCGCGCCAATTCTTCTTCCGAAGCCTGTATCACCTTACGGTTAACGGCCTTGAACGGCGAAAGCGGATTCCCGTAGAAATCCTTTTCCACCACCCCGTCCGCGTTGCCGCTTCTGATAAAATGTTTGACCAGCCGGTCTTCGACCGAATGGTAGGAAAGCACGACCAACCGCCCGCCCGGCTTCAAGACCTCTGC
>CAMWSI010000234.1 GCA_947176875.1 uncultured Bacteroidales bacterium | reverse complement strand
GGATATAACCCGTGTTGATGTTTTTGATGTTGTAGTCGCGGGAACGGTCGATGAGGCGCAATTGTTCCACAAGCGGATAGTTCTGTTCGGCCCACAGAAGGCAGGAGTCCAACCGCAGGCTTTCCTGGGCGGCCAGGTCGGTCGGATGCCAGCCGGTTAAGAGCGACAGGCCGATCCCGACAACGGTCGATAGAGATCGGCGTTTTTTCATAGGACTTCCATGACTTTTTCCAGCTGCATGGCGCGCGAACCCTTGATGAGGATGCAATGCTGCCGCAACGGATTATCCTTCAAATAAGCCAGAAAGGCTTTGGTCGATTCGAAATTCTTGAACGTCTTGGGCGATTGCACCTTGGCGAAACAAGGTCCGATGAGGAAAACGTTGTCGGCCCGTTGCTCTTTCAAAAGGTCAATGATTTTCTGGTGCTCCGTATCGGCGAATTTGCCCAGTTCCATCATATCGCCGAGGATATAGGCTTTGGCATGGGGCGTACGCATCTCGAAAAAACTTTCCAGCGACAGCTGCATACTGGATGGATTGGCGTTGTACGCGTCGGCCACGATGATGTTGTCTTTCGTCTGGATGATTTGCGAGCGCATGTTGCGTGGCGTGTAACTCTCGATCCCTTGCTTGATTTCCTTGTCGTTAAGGCCGAAGTAACGGCCCGCGCAGGCGGCGGCCGCCACGTTGTCGAGGTTGAAGCCGCCTATGAGGCGCGTCGCGATTTCCGTGATGTTCGGCGCCGAAGAAGGGCCGGAGAGTTTGGCGTGCAGGTAAATGTGTTCCGTATTCAGGTTCTCCACCTGCGTATAGTAGTTGGGCTTGCCGCCGTAAAGGAAGCGCTCCGCCTCGGCGGATTGTTTGAGCAACAACGGATTGTTGGCGTTCACGAACAATTTTCCGTTCGTGCGTTCGATGAATCGGTAGAGGGCGGTTTTCGTCTCCACGATGCGGTCTAATGTCTCGAATCCTTCCAAATGCGCCGAGCCGATATTGGTAATCAAGCCGAACGTCGGCGTGCAGATGCGGCATAATTCCGCAATTTCTCCCGGATGGTTGGCCCCCATCTCGATGATGGCGATTTCGGTATTGGCCGGAATGGAGAGGATGGAGAGCGGTACGCCGATATGGTTGTTGAGGTTTCCCTCGGTCGCGAACGTGCGGAAGCGTACGGAAAGCACGGAACGCATGAGTTCTTTGGTCGTCGTCTTGCCGTTCGTGCCCGTGATGCCGATAAACGGGATGAAGAGGTCGCGTCGGTAAAGGCGGGCTGTCTCCTGCAGGCAGGCGAGCACGTCTTCGACAAGGAGGTACTGCGGGCCTTTGGCGTATTTGGCTTCATCGACGATGGCGTAGGCGCAACCCTTTTCGAGTGCCTCTTCCGCTAAGGTATTGGCGTTGAATTTCTCGCCCTTCAATGCGAAAAAAAGGCTGTCGGGGACGATGTTACGGGTGTCCGTGCATACTTTCCGATGTCTCCGGAACAGTTTATAGACCTCCGTTGCGGAACTGAGTGTTTTCATTCTCAACTGTTTAATAAAAAACTATGCGTCAGTACAAATATACGCAAAAACCGGGAGCGGACATCAAGCGTGCTTGAAGGTCGGCCGAGGTGCCCGGTATATCTGTACGTCAGTACAAAGATACGCAAAATCAATATATGAAACTGCTGCCGCCTAAAAATTCCCGTAAAATGGAAGTGGGCGGAATCTCTTTTTCGGATATGTAACAGAAGAAAGAGAGGAATTTCAGCAATGACCGCGCGGCGGCGTATTCGGGACAGGATTCTGGCACGTCGCGCAACAGCGGTTCCGCATGCGCTTTGAGTACGCAGAGTTCGAACAGCAGGGCCGAATTAAACATGATGTCGGCATTCTCTTGATACGGGAAGATGTTTTTGTTCTCGCCCCGGATCACGCTGTCCCAGCGGCGGAGTGTGTCCAAAGCCGAATTGCCGCGGAAATTATTGTCCCGTACGATACGTCTTATCAGGCGGTTGTCGGTACTCCTGATCGGATTCTGCGTGTCGATGGCGATATGGGTCAAGGCCGAAACGAAAATCTTGAAGATGTATTTCGGTTCGATGCCGGCCGACAGCTGGGGATTCAGGCCGTGGATTCCCTCTACGATGAGAATCGTCTGCGGGGTCATGCGGATTTGTTTCAGTCCCCATTTGCGGCTGCCGCTGATGAAGTCGAATACGGGCATTTCCACGGTCTGTTCCGTTTGGACGTCGAGCAACTCATTGAGTTGCTGCGTGAAAAACGGAATATCCACGGCGCCGATACATTCGAAATCGTAATCGCCGTTCTCATCGCGCGGCGTGTGGTCGCGATCTACGAAGTAATCGTCCATCGAAATTTCGGCCGTCCGAAAACCCAACACTTGCAACTGAATGGAAAGACGCTTGGAGAAAGTCGTCTTGCCGGAAGAAGACGGCCCGCTGATGAGTACGAGCCGGCAGTCCGGCCGTTTGGCGATGGCATCCGCAATCTGTGCGATTTTCTTTTCCTGCAGGGCTTCCGAGATCTTGATGAGGCGACCCGGCCCTTGTTCCTGAACCTCTTTGTTGAGATAGCCTACGTAAGGAACTCCCAGAATTTCAAGCCAGTCCTTGTGTTCTTGGAAGATGCGGAACAGTTTGGTGCCTCCTTCGCTCCGTTCCCGGATGTAGTTTTTCAGTACCAGTTGGCGGTTCTTCGTCAATGCTTCGATATGATCCGGCCAGACGATGACCAGCCCTTGGAAGTAGCGGTCTATGTCAAATGTTTTCAAATAGCCGGTCGAGGGAACGAGGCAACCGTAAAAATAGTTAGGTTCGCCGTCCAGATAATCGCCGGAGGAGTATGCC
>CAMWSI010000233.1 GCA_947176875.1 uncultured Bacteroidales bacterium | reverse complement strand
TTTGTAAACACCGATGCCATCGCGCCCGAAATCTGGCAGTGCATCAATCCTTTCTTCGTGATTGTCCTGACCCCTATCATCATGTTGATTTTCGGCGGGCTGGCCCGCAGGGGCAAGGATGTTTCCACGCCCAAGAAAATCGCCATCGGCATGTTCATCGTGGCCTGTGCCTATATCTTCCTTTTGGCCTTGGCCAAGGTGATGGGCTACCCCTCCGGCAACGAATGGAGCGCGACCCCGGTTGCAGAACGCGTTTTGGTAGGACCGTGGGTGCTGATTCTTACTTACTTCTTCCTGACCGTAGCCGAATTGTTCATCTCGCCGCTGGGTCTGTCGTTCGTTTCGAAAATCGCCCCCAAACATTTGCAGGGTATCTGCCAAGGCTTGTGGCTGTGCGCCACGGCTGTGGGCAACCTGTTCATCTTCCTGGGCGTGACGATGCTCAACAACTTCAACCCGCAGTGGTACACGTGGCTCGTGTTCGCGCTCATCTGCCTGGCGTCGATGGGCGTCATGCTCGGTATGCTGAAGTGGCTCGAACGCATCACGAAGTAAGATAACCTATTCTACCTTACATAAGGGTCATTCGAAATTTCGGGTGACCCTTATTTTTTTGTCCGCCCGCGGGTAAGGCTTCGTTGAACCGCCGTCGGGAATGTTAATAATTTTGTTCAGAACTTGCAAAATAGAAAAACAAATCCTAACTTTGCACTCCTTTTGCGTGGATTGTACCCCGCTTGTAGTAGATAAAATATAGTTAAGATGAACACGTTAAGTTATAAAACCGTTTCCGTCAATAAGGAGAACGCGGACAAGAAATGGGTTTTAGTGGATGCCGAAAACCAATTCGTAGGCCGCTTGGCTTCCGAAATCGCCAACCTTCTGAGAGGCAAGTACAAAACCAACTTTACGCCCCATGCCGACTGCGGGGATTATGTAGTTGTCATCAATGCCGAAAAAGTACGTTTCTCCGGCAAGAAAATGACGGACAAGGAATATGTTCATCACACGGGTTATCCCGGCGGCCAGCGTTTCGCCACACCGACCGAGATGCTGAACCGCAAACCGGTCTTCGTCATCGAGCACGCGGTCAAGGGCATGTTGCCGAAAAACCGTTTGGGCAGCGCCTTGTTCCGCAACCTGCACGTTTACGAAGGCGGCGAACATCCGCATCAAGCGCAGAATCCCACTGTTGTTAATGTTAAAGATCTCAAATAGACATGGAAGTTTTCAATAGAATCGGTAGAAGAAAGACCGCCGTGGCGCGTGTGTACCTCAGTGCCGGCAATGGAAATATCACGGTTAACGGCAAGGACTACAAGGAATATTTCCCGACGGGTACGTTGCAGTATGTCGTCAATCAGGCTTTCGCCGTGACCAACACGACGAATCAGTTCGATGTCAAAGCCAATATCAACGGCGGCGGTATCAACGGTCAGGCCGAAGCCTTGCGTCTGGGCATCGCCCGCGCGTTGGTCGAAGTGGATCCGGAACACAAACCGGCCCTCAAAGCCGAAGGGCTCATGACCCGCGACCCCCGCATGGTGGAAAGAAAGAAACCGGGTCGTCCCAAAGCCCGCAAACGCTTCCAGTTCAGCAAGCGTTAGAAACGGACGCGTCTTCGGGACGCTTTCGTGTTTAGCATCCAAATTGCCGAGACTTCCGCTCTCTGCCACGGATGGTGGAGAGCGGGACTACTGGGCGATTGTTTGGGCAGGCGTTTCGATACATACCCGTTATTTCGACGATTGTATCGGAAACGCGCCTTGAGTAAAGGAACGTAAACAAATTATAATATGTCTAAAGCAAATTTCGACCAGCTCCTGGAGGCCGGTGTACATTTCGGCCACCTCAAAAGAAAATGGAATCCCAAAATGGCGCCGTATATCTTCGCCGAGAAGAACGGGATCCACATCATTGACCTCAACAAAACGTTGAACAAATTGGATGAGGCTTGCGCCGCCGCCAAGCAAATCGCCAAATCGGGTCGCAAAATCTTATTCGTCGCTACGAAAAAACAAGCGCGTGCCATCGTGGCCGAACAGGTCGCCAAAGTAGGTATGCCGTATGTTACCGAACGTTGGCCGGGCGGTATGCTGACCAACTTCGCCACCATCCGCAAGGCGATTAAGAAAATGTCCGCCATCGACCGTTTGATGAAAGACAAACAGTTCGAAAGCATTTCCAAACGCGAACGCTTGCAGATTACACGCGAAAAAGAGAAACTGGAAAAGAACTTGGGTTCGATCGCCGATCTGGGCCGTCTGCCGTCCGCCGTATTCATCGTCGATATCAACAAGGAACACATCGCCGTGGCCGAAGCCCGTCGCCTGAACATCCCGACGCTGGCCATGGTGGATACGAACACTAATCCCGAACTCATCGATTTCCCGATTCCCGCCAACGACGATGCGTCCAAATCCATCGACATCATCCTGCAGCAGGTAATCGCCGCCATAGAGGAAGGCTTGGCCGAACGGAAATACGACAAGGAACAGCAGAAAGACGATGAAGAAGCGGCCGACGAAAAGGAAAGATTGGCTGTAGAGGGCATGGACGAAGAAGAGGCTGAAGACGGCAAGAAGAAGACCGCCCGCAAGAAAGCCGAGGGTGAGGAAGCGGCCGCCGAAGGAGAGGAAAAGAAGGAAAAACGTCCGCGCAAAGTAGCTTCCACTGGAGCTCAGAAGGTAACTAAAAAGTAAAAAGGTTTATGACCGTCAGGGTCAGTCGGAAACGTCTCATGGACTTGTTGGATTGATTCTGATGGCAACCCTAAAAGTAAGGAGTAAGAATTATGGCAAATATAACTGCCGCTGAAGTTAATAAACTCAGACAAATGACCGGTGCCGGTA
>CAMWSI010000232.1 GCA_947176875.1 uncultured Bacteroidales bacterium | reverse complement strand
CGGTAAACTCGGCGACGGCGCCTCCCAGGACGACGGTATTTATGTATTGTTGAAAGAAGTCATCGACAATTCGATAGACGAATTCGTCATGGGCAACGGCAAAAGCATCGACATCTCGATAGAAGACGACCGCAGCGTCACCGTCCGTGACTACGGGCGCGGCATTCCGCTTGGCAAGGTGGTGGAATGCGTCTCCGAGATGAACACCGGTGCCAAATACGACTCCAAGGTCTTCAAGAAATCGGTCGGCCTCAACGGTGTCGGTACCAAAGCCGTCAATGCACTCTCCACGGCCTTTTGCGTCGAATCCGTACGCGACGGCCAAAAGAAACGCGCCCGTTTCGCGGGCGGCGAACTCATCGAAGACTGTCCGCTCGAACCTACGAACGAGAAAAACGGCACCCGAATCAGCTTTACGCCCGACGAAAGCCTGTTCATCAATTACCGTTACCTGCCGGAGTACGTTGAAAAGATGCTGTGGAACTACGCCTACCTCAACCGCGGCCTGACCCTCGTCTATAACAAGACCAAAATCCATTCCGACAACGGCTTGCAGGAACTTCTGGAAAACAACATAGACGGCAAGCCGCTCTACCCCGTCGTCTATATCCAAGACGAGGATCTGGAATACGCGTTCACGCATATCGAAAACAAATACGGCGAAGAATACCATTCGTTCGTCAACGGACAGCACACGACCCAAGGCGGTACGCATCAGGCGGCATTCCGGGAAGCTTTCGTACGCACGGTCAAGGAATTCTATAAGAAAGACTACGACCCGTCCGACGTCCGCACCTCGCTCGTGGCCGCGGTCAGCATCAAGGTCATCGAACCCGTTTTCGAATCACAGACCAAAACCAAATTGGGGTCTCTCTACATGGAACCCAACGGCGAAACCATCCGCAACTATGTCGCCAACTCGCTCAAAAAGAACGTAGATAACTTCCTGCATATCCACCCCGAAGTGGCGGAGGCATTGCAACGCAAAATCATCGAGGCCGAGAAAGAGCGCAAGAGCATGGCCGACCTCAAGAAAATCAGCCGCGAGAGCGCGAAGAAGGTAAGCCTGCACAACCGCAAGTTGCGCGACTGCCGCGTTCACTACAACACCAACGATGAAAGGCGCTTGGAAACGACGATTTTCATCACCGAGGGCGACTCGGCCACGGGTTCCATCACCAAATCGCGCGACGCCAACACGCAGGCCGTATTCAGCCTGCGGGGCAAGCCGCTCAACAGTTACGGCCTGACGCAGAAAATCGTCTATCAGAACGAAGAATTCAACTTGTTGCAAGCCGCGCTCAACATAGGCGAAGATCTGGAAGGACTGCGTTACAACAATATCGTCGTGGCCACCGATGCCGATACCGACGGCATGCACATCCGCCTGCTGTTGCTCACGTTCTTCCTGCAATTTTTCCCCGATGTGGTCAAGAGCGGACACGTCTATATCTTGCAGACGCCGCTGTTCCGCGTACGCGACAAACAGGAAACGCTCTACTGCTACAGCGAAGAAGAGCGACTGGCCGCCATAGACCATCTGGGCGGTAAGCCGGAAATCACGCGGTTCAAGGGTTTGGGAGAAATCTCGCCGAGCGAGTTCAAGGCCTTCATCGGCCCGCAGATGCGGCTCGATCCGGTCATCATGAAAAAGGACCAGAACCTGAAGGAAATCCTGTCGTTTTATATGGGCAGCAACACGCCCGACCGACAGGAGTTCATCCTCCAGAACCTCAGAACTTCCGTGGAAGAATAGGAACCGCCACACGAGATAAAAAAAGCGCCGGCCGATAACCGACGCTTTTTTATGTTCTGACACGCCTATTCCACCGTGACGGACTTGGCCAGGTTCCGGGGCTGATCGACGTTGCAACCGCGCTGTACGGCGATATGATACGCCAAAAGCTGTAACGGCACGCAGGCCAGAATAGGCACGAGCATGGCTTCGGTCGGCGGAATTTCGATATAGAAGTCCGACAGGGCCTTTACCGTCGTGTCACCCTCCGTCACAATGGAAATGATCCGACCCTTGCGGGCTTTCACCTCTTGGATATTGCTGACGATTTTCTCGTAGTTGCCCTGATTGGTGGCAATGACCACAATCGGCATTTCATTGTCCACCAAGGCTATGGGGCCGTGTTTCATCTCGGCGGCGGGATAACCCTCCGCATGGATATAGGAAATTTCCTTGAGTTTCAACGCGCCTTCCAACGCCAACGGATAATTGTAACCGCGTCCCAGATAGAGGAAATTACGCGAATACGTGAAAATCTTGGCGAAATCGGCTATCCGGTCGTTCAACAGCAACGTTTTCTCTATCTTGTCGGGCAACGTATATAATTCGTTGATGATGGCACGGAAACGCGATTCGGACAGCGTGCCCTTGGCCTTGGCCAACGAGAGCGCGATAAGCGTCAGCACGCATACCTGGGCTGTGAAAGCCTTGGTGGAAGCCACGCCTATTTCGGGCCCCGCATGGATATAGGTGCCGCTGTGCGTCGCGCGCGGAATCGATGCCCCGACGACATTGCAGATGCCGTAAACGAACGCGCCCTGGTCGCGGGCCAGATTCACGGCCGCCAACGTGTCGGCCGTCTCGCCGCTCTGCGAAATCGCGATGACGACATCGTCTTTGTTGATGATCGGATGACGGTAACGGTATTCGGAAGCGTACTCCACCTCGACGGGGATACGCGCCAGTTCCTCTATCAGATACTTGCCCTCCAGACCGGCATGCCAGGATGTACCGCAAGCCGTAATGATGATACGGCGCGCCGAAAGGAACTCCTTCTGGTGGTCGATGATGCCGGACAAAGCCACCGTATTGCGTTGCACTTTGATACGGCCGCGGAAGCTGG
>CAMWSI010000231.1 GCA_947176875.1 uncultured Bacteroidales bacterium | reverse complement strand
ACCGGGTGCCATCCACGCTTTCCAAAAAGCGAAGATCAGTTTCGCGCCGGGTAAGGCCGTGAACGCCGGCGGTGTTTCCGTATCCGGTCTGGAAATGAGCCAGAACGCCGAGAAACTCCACTGGACGGCGGAAGAAGTGGATAAACAACTCCACCAGATCATGAGCGACATTCACGCTAACTGCGTTAAGTACGGCAAAGAAGGCAAATACATCAATTATGTAAAAGGTGCCAACATCGCCGGCTTTATCAAGGTAGCCGACTCCAGGATAGAATTGGGCGTCTGCTAACCTCGGATACGTCTGAATTCTTCGTAAAAGGGGTGCCCGTTTTCGGGTGCCCCTTTTTTATTTGTTTAGAATGAATTAAATGCGTATTTTTGCGTTCCTTACCTGAGTTGGCGGATGAGGTCTGGCCTGTTTTCCGTCCGGATAAAATTTTAGAAAGTGAAAAGAATCGCCGCATTTTTATGGTTTACGGCCGTCTTGTCGGCCTTGTCGATGCTGTCGGTGTCCTGTTTCCGGGATGAGGATTTCGATCTCGATATGTTGGCCAAGGAGCAGGATGTCGATTACGATTTGGCTGTCCCGTTGTTCGAAACCCGGCTGACAATCGCGAATCTGCTGAGCGTTTTCGGTCGGGAAGAGAATTTTCCGACCGGTTCGGACGGATTGGTGCATCTGGTTTATGCCATCGACAAGCCGTTGCGTTTCGATATCGGCAACAAAATCGATATTCCCGCCATCACGCTCTCCAATTTCGAGGTAACGTCCGTACCCTATTGGAAGAACGATACCGTCATTTCGGTTTCGTCATACGACACGGTCTCCATCGACATACGCGGCTTGCAGGAGGGGGCGTCCCTCCACAGGATTGTATTGGATTCGCTGCTGGTGTCGCTGACCGGTTCTTACGGAATCGGTATGGCTTCGACGATAGACATCCGTTTTACGAACATCTATCAGGAGGGTCAGCCGCTGGCGTTGCATCTTGATTTGGAGAAGGGCGCGTCGCTTTCGTTCGCCCGTCTGTACGAGAATGTGGAAATGGTGTTCGAGGATGAATTCCGCAGTACGCCCCGGATTATATATGAAGTGCGGTTGCGCGGCGATATGAATACGGCTGAAAACGAGTATCCGGACGTCCGCACCGGGCACGTGCGGATGCGTCCCGAGTTCGGACGCATCGTTTACGGACGCATAGAGGGCTATATCGGCAAATTCGATTTGGATTTCAAGGATGTGCTGGACGTGGGGCTTTTGCAGAACCTGAATGTCGAGGATATGCAATTTTACGAGGGAACGATAGATGTCGTGAGTAAGCTCAGCGGTTGCAGCGTGCCGATCTTCATCAATGAATCCGGTCTGATCTGTCATTTCGGCGCCGGTTATCCTTCGGCCGAAGTGGCTATGTTCCCCGAAAACCATACGTTGCCTTATCCGGAACCGACGGCCGCCGTCTTGGAGAAGACGAACGTACAGCAGATAGATATCCACAGCCTGTTGGCGCATAAGCCCAAGGCCTTCGATTATCTTATCGACGCCACGCTGAACGGCGGAGAGAACAGCGCGCCGTTCAATATCATCGAACGCGGCAGCGGCTTGGATATGAATATCGCGTGCGATATACCGATGCATATGCGCATCAATCAGTTCATCATGGACGATACGTTGCCGTTCACGGGCGTCGAACAGATTGACCTGATCAAGCGGTTCTTTCTCAAAGGCATCGTCACGAATGCGTTTCCGTTGGAAGTCTATATGCACTTGGATTTTCTCGATGCTTCGGGTAATGTCCTGTTTTCGCCCGTGGACGGCGATACGATAGCCGGCGGCCGGGTCGGGGCGGATCTGCATGTCGAGGAACCGGCCATCTATCGTTTGGATACGGAACTGACGTCCGATGAGGTGGCGATGCTTAAGGATACGAAATACATTCGCGTATGGGCGAATATGAGTACCTATAACAAAGAAGAAGCGAAGATTTACGCCAACAGCGATACGGAGGGATTCCTGCGTGTCAAGTTGGGGGCGCGCGCCATGTTGCGCTTGGGCAACTTAATGGGGGATATGCTATGAGAAAGACGGTTTTGAGTTGTTTGTTGGCGGTGGTCGCGTTTGCGGGCGGCTTGCGGGCGCAAGTGAGCGCGAATCTCCATTATATGGATTTTGTGCCGCAACAGAATGCCGATAATCCGGCCTTCAGGGCGCCTTATGATTTCTACTTCGGTTTTCCGGGCCTGTCGGGGCTGCACGCGCAGGTCAATAACGATGCGTTTTCGTGGAGCAATATCGTAGAACGCGGCGTGGACGACAGTTTGCGTTTCAATGTCGGCAAGACGGTCGGCAAACTCCACAACCGTAATCTCATCGGCGTGGATGTGACGGAGGAAATACTGCGGTTCGGTTTCAAGAAAGGAGACAACTATTTTCATCTCGGTCTGTCGGCCAAGGTGGATGCCAATGTGGTGCTGACCAAGCCTTTTTTGAGTTTTCTGCTGTTGGGACCGGGGCAGTTCCTTGGAGAAAACCATTTCAAGCACAATGCGATAGATGCCACGGCTTACGCTTACCTTTATTTCGGCTGGTCGCGCAAAATCAGCGATATGGTGACGGTCGGGGCGCGTTTCAAGCTGATCAACGGTTTGTATAATGTCACGACCAGGAAACTCGGGGTTACGTGGAATGTGCTCAACGATGATTTGTCCGATCCCGCGCTGTCGCCCTATACTTACGAACTTAAGGTCGATGGTGAGGTCAGGACGAATATGATGGGGCGGGATTTCAAATGGAACGGCATCGGCCTGTCAGATTTTTATAAGAACTGGGGCTTCGGGTTCGATTTGGGGGTTACCGTCGATTTTGCGCCCAACTGG
>CAMWSI010000230.1 GCA_947176875.1 uncultured Bacteroidales bacterium | reverse complement strand
AATCGGCAGGGATTCGATGAAGCGGTAGCCGTCTTCAAAGTCTGCCGCCGTTTCGGTCGGGAAGCCCACAATGACGTCGGCCGCGATGAAAGCATCAGGCAGGCGTCGGCGGATCTCCTCCGCTTTGCGGGCAAAGAACGCCGTGTCGTAGCGGCGTTTCATCGCGCGGAGCACGGCGTCCGAGCCGGCCTGCAACGGAATATGGAAATGCGGCATGAATTTGGGCTCATCGGCCACAAGTTCGATAATCTCGCTGTCGAGCAGGTCCGGCTCGACGGAGGAGAGCCGCCAGCGCGCGATACCGTCCACGGTTGCCAGCGCGCGTAGCAAATCGACGAATCTCTCGCCGTTTTTACGGCCGAAATCGCCGATATTGACGCCTGTGAAAACCACTTCCTTGAAGCCGTCGGCCGCGATGCGCCGCGCCGCCTCGACGGTCTGTGCGATGGTGGCGCTGCGGCTGCGGCCGCGGGCGTAAGGAATGGCGCAATAAGTACAGAAGTTGTCGCAACCGTCCTGAATCTTGAAGAAAGAGCGCGTCCGTCCTTTGGCGGAGTGAAGCGGCGTAAAGGCCGGCGCGGCCTGTTCGCGGGCAGCCGTGACGTTTGCCGGGTTGTCGGTTGCTGCGGCCGTGGTTCCGGGGGCGTCCGGGCGGGTTGCTCCGTGCCGTTTCATATCGATGAGCCGTGTTTTGTCGGCCGTCCCCAAAACATAGGTCACGCCTGCCATGGCGCGGATTTCCGCGCCGCGTAACTCCGAGAAACACCCCGTCACCGCGATTTCGGCCTGCGGAAAACGCCGGTGGATGCGGTGGATGAACTGCCGGCATTTCTTTTCGGCCTCCGCCGTGACCGTGCAGGTATTGACGATATAGACATCGGCCTGTTCTTCGGCGGGAACCACCGTATAGCCGGCCTGTTCGAAGCGTTGTGCCAAGGCCGAACTTTCGGTAAAATTGAGCTTGCAGCCCAAGGTATGGAATGCGATTTTCTTCACGGCATTTCAAGTCGTTAACTAAGTCGGGGGTCAGCAAAAACCCAAACTTACAAAGATAGTGTTTTTTATCCTTTTTCAAATCGTGAAAAAATCGTAAACTTGCATTTTGGAAAATCGTATTATGAAAGAGACTGGAGACCGTCTGCCTCAGGCCATGCCGTGGCATCGGGAAATGCGTGGACGCCAAGGTGTGCGAAGCGATGAAAGGCGTGTCGTCTATGGTTTGCGGCCGGTTATGGAAGCCGTCAGAAGCGGTAAAGACATAGAGAAAGTACTTGTACAGAAAGGTCTGAAGGGCGAACTGGCGCAGGAAGTCATGAACGCGGTGCGCGAACGGGCCTGCCCCGTGCAGTATCTGCCGCCCGAAGCCTTGCAGCGGTTGTTTCCGCAGGCCAACCATCAGGGGGTGGCCGCCTATATCTCGCCCGTGCCGTTCCAGTCGATAGATACCGTATTGCCGCAGGTATATGAGGCGGGCCGCGTTCCGCTCGTGCTTATTTTCGACCGCATTACCGACGTGCGCAATTTCGGGGCCATGGTACGCACGGCCGAGGGAGCGGGCGTGGATGCCGTCATTATTCCGACCCATCATGCGGCGGCCATGAACGAAGATGCGCTCAAGGCTTCGGCCGGCGCGTTGCTTACGGTACCGGTCTGCCGCGAGGCCAATCTCAAGACGGCCATTCATTTTCTGAAAGCCTCGGGCCTTAAAATCGTCGCGGTCACCGAAAAAGGCAGTTCGCCTTATACGGAAATTTCCTACAAAGAACCGACGGCCTTTATCTTGGGTTCCGAAGAAGACGGGGTTAGTCCGGAGTATCTGAAAATGTGCGACAACCGCGCCCGTATCCCGATGTTGGGACGCATCGAATCGCTCAACGTTTCGGTGGCCAACGGCATTTTGCTCTACGAGGCCATACGCCAACGGATGCGTTAGAATAACAGATCCCTTGCCCGAATTTATTTCCCTTCCGTCACGCTCCGGTGGAATCGCCCGAAAGCTTCCCGCATTCCCGCGTCCGTCTGCAAGCGGTCGTGAATCGCGATTTCGCTGATTCCGCCGATGTAATGCGAGTGACCGTTGTGTGCGCCGATGTAAAATTTCTCGGAACCTTGGCGGAAGGGCTTTTCCAACGGAATGCGGCCGAAATACTGCGTGTTTACATAAAGGTCTATGGCGTCCGGCATGAAATTGAGTACGATATAATTCCAAGCCGGTACGGGTATTTGGAAAAGCCGTTGGGTCGGGCCGCAGGCAAGGCCGTAAAGGTTGATCAGTCCATTTTCGGATATGTTGAATAAGCCGAACCCGGTTGTGTCCGTATATTGGCTGCAAATGGCGCTTCGCGTATAATGCTGTGGAGAGGAAGCGAATATGATTTCCACCGAAAAGGTCTGTTTGTCCAAGGACAACGGCAAGCCGTCGGCGTCTTGGATGCGTCGGTCGAAACCTTGCGGGTCGTCCGTGTATTTGCGGTGGAGCAACGGTTTTTCATCGTTTCGGGTCAGGGCAGCGGTTTGGGGTATCCGGAAACCTCTCGGTTTTAAGGCGGAAAAAGCCCGTTGGTCGGGTTGCATACGTAAGGTATCGACAACATAGCGTGCCGCCAGAATAGAGCGAAAGTCCTGCCATTGCGAATAGTAAAATGAATTGGCATCCAGGAAAACCGTGAAATTGGAGTCGCGCAACGTGCGTTTGGCCCGTTCGTAGTCGGCCAACGTGTTTAGGTCTAAAAAGCCCGGATTGAATGCCGATTGCAGCAAAGGCTTGTCAAAATAAAAACTCTGGAATTTATTGCTCGTCAGCACCCATACTTTGTCGGTTTTATGCAGATAGTGGTGGATGAAAGCCTTGTTTTCGAAGATGCGTTTTTTGTCCGGTGGCGGCGTGTTGCCG
>CAMWSI010000229.1 GCA_947176875.1 uncultured Bacteroidales bacterium | reverse complement strand
GCCGGCTATAATGTGAACCAATCCAAAATCGCCATCGGTTCCGGCGGTTTCAGCTGCAAAGGCTTTTTAGAAGGCACGCAGACCAAATTCAATTTCGTACCCGAACAAAGCACCGACTTTATTTTCTGTACGATAGGGGAAGAATGGGGCTGGATAGGCACCACCGTCCTGCTCGGCCTGTTCCTGTTTGTCCTGATCCGGATCATCCTGTTGGCCGAAAAACAGAAGAACGACTTCGGACGCATTTACGGCTACGGTCTGGCCTGCATCCTGTTCATCCACATCTTTGTCAATATCGGCATGACCATCGGCCTGTTGCCCGTTATCGGCATTCCCCTGCCTTTTTTCAGTTACGGCGGGTCTTCGCTCTGGACCTTCACGCTACTACTGTTCGTCTTTATCAAGATGGACATACAACGGCACGCTTCGGTCTGAGACGGTTGCCCAATGCCGGGCGCCGGACGGCTCCATTATTCGATACGCCATATATCCTCTATGCGCCAGTCCGCCTCTACACGCAGCGTCTTATGGTAATACCAGTGCTTTTCCGGCTGGCGGCGCGCTACATAATCTCCCTCGTCCCAACGGCCGTTGTCATTGTCGTCCTTGAACAGCCGGAACGTATATTGCGCGGGTTTCAGAGCCAAAAATTCAACCGTCCCCGCATCGGTAACCCGTACTTCCTGCACGATATTCTCATTGCCTTGCACCAGTTGCAGCACATAGACCGCCCCCGGTTCCAAGCCCTGTAAATCCAAGGCCAAATCGCCGCCCTCCTCCGGTTCGATAATTTGCCACGTCAGTACCGTTGTATCGTTGGGTCGGCCGAAGAAATCGAAAACGGCGCTGTCTTGCAGAAACAACGCATACTGACCGCCCGTTTCCTGCTTGGTGCTGACCGCCCAAGTCCAGGCATCGATTTGCGTTATCCCGAACGGCTGAACCAAGGTGTCGGTAAAAAGCCTGACCGTATCGACCAAACGGAATGCCGTATCGGACGGGGACGGAGGCAGGGCGGCGACAGTGGACGACGTGTCGGCTTGCTCCATCGATGTGTCGGCGCACAGCCAGACCGTATCGGTTACCGGCCGTTCCGTCTCTACGAAACGCCATACCGTCACACGGTCCGTATCGCCCCTGAACGTCGGGAAATTGGCCTTAAAGCGCAAGGTGTCGGCAACCAGTAACTTACTTCCCGAAACCGCCAATTGCAATTTCACCGTATCGGTACGCGAGCGGACGGCATCGGCCAGATAGACCGAAGCCGTATCGCGATTGCCGCTTACCTGTAAAATGACATCGCACTGCCCCATCGTATGGTTCGGGAAATACACGACGGCCGAACGCCGGTCGGCCGCCCACTGCCACTCCGACGGCATAGCCAGTTCCGTTTCCGTCGAATCGGTAATCTCTATGAATGTGCTCGCCTCTATGCTGTCTATCGGATAATAAAATGCGAATTCCATTTGGGAACGCTGCTTGTAAGACACTTCCTTCAAAAAGAAAGCGGGCAGGTAATCGCGGTAAAGATAGAGTTCCAGAGCCGGATCGGAATCGGGAAGCGAATCCCGCCACGTGGCTGCCGCCAAACCGTCCGCCATGGCATCGGCCCGCGCCAAATCGTCCCGGGCTTCACGCCAGACGGCTGCCGCTCCGGCCGATGTATCGGTCCCGGCATCATCATAAGAGGCATAGGCGGCCACCCAGGCCAAAGAATCGGCCAAGGCTTCCGCCGCTTCCGCAACCTGCGCCAACGAGTCGGCCAACGCCAGCGAATCGGCGGGCGGCGATACCGCCACCGGAACCATCTTCCGCGCCCGGACACAAGTATCGGTATAGGCCATCATTTCCGTAACGGGATCGATGCGGTAATCCTGATTCTCGTCCATAACACCGTAAACGTAATAACAGCCTTCTTTCATGTGGATAACCCTGAACCGTCCCTCCTTATCGGCTATCGACACGTAATCCGGCTCCTCATCGAACGGAAACGAATCGGGACGGTGCGCGTAGAAAAGAAGCCGGACACGGTCTTCGGGCGTATAATCGACCGCCTTGACGATACGGCCTTCCAAAAACATGCTGTCGATGACGGAACCCGTTGAAAAGACATAATGGTAGTCGGGAATCGGATTGGCCTCGTGCAGATCGACCAACGATTGGCCGAAACGTATCGTATAAGTATAATCCGGCCGCAACGTATCCTCAATTTCTATCCTGACCTTTTTCAGCATATAACTGTAGTTCGTCCGTTTCAAGACGGGAGACGCGTATATCTTGTCCTGATCGCGCAATTCGACGAATTCGTCGAACTCCATCGTCACGACACCGCCTTGAAAATCCAAGGCGGCCTGCGGCGGTTGCGAGACCAGCAAGGCAGGCGGCAAAACATCTTTCGGGCCGCCGCCCGGCGCGCCGGCAATGTTGGCGCAGGCCGCCAAAAAGGCCAAGGCGACGACCTGTATCACGCGTATTGCTATCCGTATCCAGTTCATGCTTCGCGTCCGTTTTTCCGCACGCATACCTCCATGCGCTCGCGGGCGCAGTCGAAATGCAACGCAAAGGTATGCGCTTTATATATAAGGTACAAATCCTGTTGGTAATCGGGGTCTGTATTTTTGAAATGACGCGGACACTGCCGCAGTTCGTAACGGATGCAGTATCTGCACTGCATGAGCCACTGCCCCGGCCGGCGTTCGCGCGTAATGCGCGTCACGCCGCGCCGACGGTAAAACGCCTCCGCCCAGTCATTGGCCACATTGGCCCGGTAGTCGAGTTCGGTAAGCGGCCGGCCGTCTTCATCCGTCGGCGGGGCGGCGAGCTTCGGGACGACAGGGCTGACAGCTTGCGGCTGCACGGCATGGGCCGCCACGCGCTCCTCGTACAAGGCGGCCAAC
>CAMWSI010000228.1 GCA_947176875.1 uncultured Bacteroidales bacterium | reverse complement strand
GTATCTGAAGCTCGTTCCGCAAATAGCGCGCGGTCAAACTTTGTCCTTCCTTTATCATGGTTTCGGGCGATCCGACGAAAACGATTTCTCCGCCTTCACGGCCGGCCAACGGCCCGACATCCACAATCAGATCGGCCGCCCGCATCATTTCCTCGTCGTGCTCCACCACCACGACCGTGTTGCCGAGATCGCGCAACCGCAACACGACGTCGATGAGCCGCCGCGTATCGCGCGGATGCAAGCCTATGCTCGGCTCATCCAGAATATACATCGAACCGACGAGCGAACTCCCCAAGGCATTGGCCAGATGGATACGTTGCGCCTCACCGCCCGACAGCGTGCCAGAGGCGCGGTTCAAGCTCAGGTAAGGCACACCCACCTGCAACAGATACGACAACCGTTGCCGGATTTCCGTCAGCATCCGCTGGGCAATGGCCTTTTCATGGCTGTTTAGTTCCAGATTTTCAAAGAATTCATACAAGTCCGAAACCGGCAATTCCGCCAACTCCTGAATCGACTTGCCGCCCACCTTGACATAAGCCGCATCGGGTCTCAGACGCGTTCCCTCGCATTCCGGACAACGCGTGCGCCCGCGGTAACGGGCGGAAAGCACGCGGTACTGCACCTTATAGGCCTGACTGTCCATGAATTTAAACCAATCGTCTATGCCCTTCACCCCCTTGCCGCCTTTCCACAACAGGTTTTTCTGTGCCCTGTCCAATTCCCCGTAAGGTCGGTGTACCGGAAAGTCGTAAACGGCCGCATTGCGCATGAACGCTTCTTTCCATGCGCTCATTTTGGAACCGCGCCAACAGGCCACAGCGTTTTCATAAACCGAAAGCGACGGATCCGGTATCACGAGTTCCTCGCTTTCGCCGACAATCTGTCCCGTACCGCCGCAAGTCTTACATGCGCCGTAAGGGTTGTTGAACGCAAAAAAATTGGGACTCGGCTTGACGAACGTCATGCCGTCGGCCTCCAGACGGTTGGAAAACGACCAATCCCTTTTTTTATCCGTCCCCTCGCAGACAACGCGACAACGGCCGTCCCCCTCGTTGAAAGCCGTCTGAACCGAATCAAAGACGCGCGAATAAAACCCCTTGTCTTCAGGATGCACGACGAAACGATCGACCAAAAGGCCGTACCGGTCGGCCAACCGGTCCAAAGCTTCGTCCGACAACGCATCCATACCACAGATCTCCGACGCCTCATAAGCATAAAGACGACTGAAGCCCATCATTTTAAGACGTTCGATTTCCCGTCTGTAAAACGTGCTCTCCGCTTCTCCCGCCGATACCGACCGCAACGGCGACAAGACATAGACTTTCGCACCGGCTGTCAGACCGCTGATAAAGTCCGCCACATGACCGACCGAATGCCGCCGCACCTCTTGTCCGGACACAGGTGAATAAATACGGCCTATACGCGCGTACAACAACTTCAGATACTCGTATATTTCGGTTACGGTTCCGACCGTAGAACGCGGGTTCTTACTCAAACTCTTCTGTTCTATGGCGATAGCCGGCGCCAACCCCGAAATGAAATCCACTTCCGGCTTGCTCATACGCCCGAGAAACTGACGGGCGTACGCGCTCAGGCTTTCCACATAACGCCGTTGCCCTTCCGCGTACAACGTATCGAACACCAGCGACGATTTGCCGGAACCCGAAAGTCCCGTCACGACCACCAACCGACCGGCCGGAAACCTGAGACTTACATTTTTAAGATTATTGACCCGAACCCCTCGTAATTCTATGTAACGTTCCGCTACTTTTCGCTCATTCTGCTCATTCTGCTCTCTTCGACGCACGGCCATTTTCGTACATTATAAAGTATGGCAAAAATACGAAACTTTGCACAAAAAAAACGTACGGAATACAAGTTACAGCCATTCGCCTTTGTTTCAACAATTTTACAAACGGGGTTAACAAACAATAAAATATTGTATTTCAAATAAATAAACAAATAAACATCCTTACTGTGTGGATAAATATTTTTAACATTTTTTAACAGACTTGGCGAAAGTCAAAAAAAATCCTTAGTTTTGCGGTTTGTTGTGTATATGCCTTGACAGGCCGCCACTGATGCGGCCGCCGGATGCGCGGAACGCGACATGCACGGCCGGCCTTCCGGCAAGCATTTTAAGATTTTTTAAGAACGGTTTTTAATAAAACGAGGAAATAAACATATTTATTAACCATACACTAATCAACTTATCACGTATGAAGAAAATAGTGCTATTTGCCGTGTCCTTGCTCCTTTTGGGAGTGCAGGTGGCATGGGCCCAACGGACGATCTCCGGAAAGGTGACCAGTGCCGACGAACCGATGGGACACCCTCAGGTGGCTGTAAAAGTGCCCGGAACCTCCACCGGTACCGTGACCAACTTTGACGGCGAGTTCACGCTTTCCGTACCCGACGGGGTCAGCAAGCTGGAATTCTCCTGCCTGGGTCTTACGACCAAAATCGTTGATATCACGGGCAGTTTCATGACCGTAAAGATGGATGCGACCGCCATCGCCCTGACGGAGGTCTCCATTACCGGTTACGGGGTCAGCCGCAAGGCCGCCACGACCGGTGCCGCCGCCCAAGTAGAAGGCGATGTCGTGAAGAAAAGCACGGAATCGAACGTCATCAACGGTTTGCAAGGCAATGTAGCGGGTCTGCAGATTTCGGCCTCCACCGGTCAGCCCGGCGCCCCGACTTCGGCCCGTATCCGCGGTACCAGTTCCGTAAACTCCGGCAATGCACCTTTGTATGTAATCGACGGTGTTCCCGTTTCTAACGGCGGTTACGGTATGTACACCTACACCGACCCGCTGGCTTCGTTGAATCCGGAAGACATCGAGAATATCTCCGTCTTGAATTATTGCAATAATTACATATTATACTATAAATC
>CAMWSI010000227.1 GCA_947176875.1 uncultured Bacteroidales bacterium | reverse complement strand
CGCCTGTTTATCTGGCGATATACCCGTACACCACCAACCCCATTTGGCGACCCAAGCCCGCCTATGCGCAAGTGACGGCCGAAGCCACGTTGAAAGTGTCGGCCGTCGCCGGGGAAATAGACGAAGACATCCACATGCCGGAAGAAACGGATGACTACCGAAACCATATGACGGTCAAATTCGCGGACGTACTCCGCGGCACAACCGCCTACGATTTCATCACGCAGGCCATCCTCAACGCGGGAGCCATCTTCGACAGCAAGGACGGACGTACTCGTGTATATACCTATGAAGATATTGCCAATAACGGCGATATGCCGGACTGGTCCGACAAACTCGTTTACATCAAGGAAGAGAGTACGTTCAACCAATCGGGCGGCAGCCGGAACGAAGTCAATTACAGGCAGACGGAATACTACAACGGCTATGGCGACGGTTCGTTCGCCGACCCGCTGGCGCAGCAACTGCAGAAAGAAAACAAGACGGTCGTTGAAAACAACCTGTTCGGCTTCGTGAACGACAACGGTGTGGCCGCCATGCCTACCACCAATGCCGCTTTCCTGCCATTCATCCTTCAGAAAACGAACAGCGACGGGACGAAAGAGAACGAATACAAGGAAAGCGGGATGCACTTGGTGCGTCTCGTTCCGCGCGGCGGTACGGGTAAGGATTTCGGCGGCTATCTTGTCAATAGAGAGGGACAGAGGGTGTATGGCGTCAGCGAGAAGACGATGGCATCCGCTGTCACGCAACCGACCTTCGACAATATCGAGGCGACGAATTGGGCGGCCTATACCGCCATACAAACGAACTACCGCAAGGCCAAAGCGTTGTTCATGCTTACAGGGCAGGACGTGGCCGAGTTGGACTTCAAGAAGCCGATTTACCTGCGTCAGTACGCGCAATCGTATATCGTGACTAAGGTAAACTATCAACCGCAAGCCTCGACGGTGGAAATGCTGCTAATCCGCTAATGGTTTCAGGGTATGCGAAATCCTATAATTGGCATAGAAATCATGCGCTTGCTCGAATT
This sequence comes from uncultured Bacteroidales bacterium, assembly GCA_947176875.1. GTDB lineage: Bacteria > Bacteroidota > Bacteroidia > Bacteroidales > P3 > CAMXAS01. The sequence continues at coordinate 1,874 of CAMWSI010000227.1, read as the reverse complement.
GATATCCGTCAACGGTCCGGGATATGCGGAATTTCCTGCGATAAGAGGAGTCTTGATACATCAAATCCATAACCGCAGCACCGGAGAAACTTGGTTTTTCGACGAGAACAAAGCCATCGTCCGTTACTTGCGCGGGATAGCGTGTGGCTTGGCATTCATGACAATATTCTTCTTCGAAATATACGAAACATGGCTTATACCTTACGATTGGCGTTCCGTCTGTGAGGAAATAATGATAGGTGTCTTGGCACATATCGCGATAGACGAAGTATCTGTCCGCAATATCGACAATCGCGGATATGAACGTATCTATTACCACCACCTGCGTGTCGGGATATGTTCGATACGCCCTGTAATGCGCCGTCTCCTCGTACGTTCCGTCAGGGATGACGACGGGTTCGTCGGTCGGCTTGTTCGGACAGGCGGTAAAGAGTACGAGGACAGCGACGGCGGCCACAAAGATGGATAAATGTCTCATGATATAAACGTTTTAATGAGATACAAAGTTAAGAAAAAATGTTCCATAAAACAATGCAACGGATATGGCAAACGAAACGGAAGAACGGTTGCTGCGGATCAAGATAGACAACACGCAGGCGATAGAGGCGATTTCAAATTTGAAGAACCTCATCGACCGGCTGACCGATTCGAACAAAAAGTTGACGGCGCAAAACAAAGAATTGACACGGCAACTCTCGGAATTGGCCAAATCGGGGAAACAATACGGCAACGAATTTTCGTCGCTGAACGCACTATTGGAGAAAAACAAAACCCAAATTCTGGCCAACAGCGCGGCCGTCAAGAAATACAGCAAAGAAATTGAGGATAACTCCAAGCAAATAACCAAGAATATAGCCGATCAACGTGCGACGGAAGGCAGCCTCAAAAACCTGAGATCGCATTTGGATAGCCTGATATCGCAATACGACCGGTTAGGCAAAGCGGAACGGGAAAATGCAAAAGGTCGGGAACTGCGCGATAAAATCAATGAGACGAACGAAACGCTCAAACGAGAGGAAGAAGCCATCGGCATCGCTAAACGCAACATCGGCCATTACGAAGGAGCCCTCAACAATGTTATCCAAGCGCAGAAAGAAGCGGACGGCAGCTTCATCGCCACGGTCAAGAATCTTCAAAACATGTCGGAAAGCGCCGGCGGATTAGGCAAATTACTGAAAGGTTCTTTCACTACGGCCATAAAAGGCATAGGCAATACACTGAACACTATTTTCAAAACCCCCATGATCGCCATCATCGCCGGTGTCGCGATGGCCATCATGGGATTGATAAAAGCGTTCAAGGCCAATGACGAGCAACTACAGAAACTTCAAACTCTATTCGCACCTTTCCGCTCTTTTTTAGATTGGCTGTCCGGCATATTAAGCAAAATCGTCGATGGTCTCATCAACCTGATCGCCGGGCTGAGCAGCGGCATAGGACACATAGCGACTTGGTTGGAAAATCTCCCGTTGATAGGCGATAAAGTCAAAGAAATAAACGATTCCGCCAAAGAAGCGATACAATTGGAAAAAGACAAGCAAGCCCTGGCGGCGGACAATATGGCCAACATTACGGCACAGGCCGAGACTGAAAAGAAAGTGTTCCAATTGCGAAACGAAGCGATGCGGAACGACAAACTGAACGCTGAAGAACGGTTGGCTCTTATGGACGAAGCCGGTCGTCTCGAATTGGCACAGGCCGAAAAAAACCGGCATCTGAAAGAAGAGGAACTGCGCCTGTTGCAGGCCGAAGTCGAAAAGAAAGGCATGTCGGCGGAACAGGAACGCGAAATTCAAGAACTGACAGCCGAAATCATCCGGATGCAGATTGAAGAAGGCCAAAAATACTACCTCCGCAACGTGACATGGGTGGGC
>CAMWSI010000226.1 GCA_947176875.1 uncultured Bacteroidales bacterium | reverse complement strand
CAGGATAATCGTCTTGCTTTTGGCCGTGCTGTTGCGGATGCGGTTGATGGCGACGGACAGTCCGTCGCCTATGGCAGTACCGTCTTCAATGACGCCGCTTTTGAGCGATTTGAGACGGTGTTGCAGGATTCGGTGGTCTATTGTCAGCGGACACTGCGTGTAAGCTTCGCCGCTGAACGCCACGAGGCCCATTCTGTCGTCGGGGCGACCCGCGATGCAGTCCGACGCCACTTTTTTGGCCGCTTCCAGCCGGTTGGGCGAGAAATCTTCGGCCAGCATGCTGCCGGAAATATCCATGGCCAACATGATGTCGATGCCTTCGATATGGCGGCTGTTGTTCTTCAGATGGCTTTGCGGCCGCGCCAGCGCGACAATCAGCAACGTGAGGCAGAGTACGCGCAGGACGTATATTATCGGATAGCAGCGTTGTCGCCACGTTTTTCGGAGTTGATCCGCAAACCCGGTATCGGAGAAATGCAGATGCGGGTAGTTTTTTTTCTCTTGCGCGATGTACCAATAGATGATAAACGGAATGATACACAGCAACCAGAGGTAATGCGGGTTGGCGAAAGTCAGATCATTCAAGTTCATGGTCGGTTCGGGTTTGAGGGGTTTCGGGCATGGCCTCGTGGCGGTCGGCCGGGCGCGGCTCCTTGTGGGCCGCCACAAACCGCCATATCAAACGGAAGCAGTCTTCGTGTTCCGAGGGTTGCGGTTCGCCCTTGGCGAATTTTACCAGATCGGCGGTGCGGAAAACCACGCCTAAGTTCCGGACGTCTTCCTTGCGGTCGGGATGATTCAGCCGCAAGGCATCCAGACATTCGTCCGACGTCATCTCAATGGCCGCGATGTGGTATTCGGCGGCCAGGAAAGCGCGTAGGATATCGGTCAGTTCCGTATAATATTCCTTGATGCGGTTCTGTTGCCAAAGTTGTTTGGCCTTGAGTTTCCGAAGGTCGGCCAAGGCCTGTTCCAGAGGCGGTATTGGCGGTTTCGGTGTCGAAAGGATCGGCAGGTTGTGTCGTTTTCGCCGCCAGTAATACCAGCCGAAGCCCGCGGCGGCCAACACCAGCGCTAAGGCGGTTATCCATAGGTAATTCTGCCGGATATAGGCTCCTAAGCGTTCCCGGACAGACACTTGCCGTATTTCCTTGATGTCGCGGATAGCCTGTTCCGTATCCACGTCGGGTTCGTAAATGTTGATCCAAAGCGTGTCGGTGTCGTAAATCAGGATTTGTCCGTTTTCGAATACCCGGAACGAAACCGGCGGAATGGCATAGGTGCCGGCCGTATAAATCGCGAACGGGTAGGAGGCCCGCAGACGGAACAGACCGGTCGTTTTGTCGTAGGCCGTGTCGCGTTCGGGGGTTGCGGAAAAGAATTCCAAGCCGGGATAGGCTTGCGGATCCAGTACGGGAAACAGAACGTTGCGCGGGTCGGAGCCTTCGTATTGCAATTTGAGCGAGAGGCTGTCGCCTATCCAGGCCGCACTGTCGCAAAAGACGCGCAGGGCGGGGGCGGCTAAAATCCGCTGACATCCAAAGAGGAGCAGACCGGCTGTCAGCCATAGTCCTGTCCGGCGTCTGAACCGGTTGAAAAACGAAACGGCCGTCATGTCAAAAAGGCTTTTAAATTCGGTTAAACATTGTGATCAGCGGTTTTACATAATCTTCATCCGTTGCGACGTCCGCATGGCGGATACCGTATTTGGCGAGCAGGCCGTGCGTCCGCTTTTGCTGCGCCAGCCGGTAGGCCGTATAGGCGGCTCTGTTGGCGGGCGCGTGCGTGTCAATCATATAGGAGCGCCCGTTCTCGTTGTCCGTCACACGCAGCAGGCCGACGTCGGGCAAATCGGTTTCGAGCGGGTCGTACAGACGGATGGCGGAAAGGTCATGGCCTTTGGAGACGATTTTGAGCGCGTCTTCGTACGGATGCGTGTCCAAAAAGTCTGAGAGCAGGAAGACCGTGCATTTCCGTTTGTGTACGTTGCGGAAATAACGCAGGGCTTCGCTGATGTTCGTTCCTTTGTGCCGCGGTTGGAATTCCAGCAATTCCCGTATGATGCGCAGGATGTGCTGCCGGCCTTTTTGGGGCGGGATGTATTTTTCCACCTCCGAACTGAAAAACAATAGTCCCACCTTGTCGTTGTTGGATATGGCGGAGAACGCCAGGATAGCGGCTATTTCCGTCATGGCGAGACGCTTGCTCTGGCCGATCGAACCGAATTCGTTCGACGCGCTCACATCGATGAGCAACATGACCGTCAGCTCCCGTTCCTCTTCGAAGACTTTGACGTAGGGTTTGTGAAACCGAGCCGTCACATTCCAGTCGATGAAGCGGACGTCGTCGCCGAATCCGTATTCGCGCACTTCGCTGAACGCCATGCCGCGCCCTTTGAACGTGCTGTGGTATTGTCCGGAAAAAATCTGATTCGAAAGATCTTTGGTCTTGATTTCGATTTTCCGGACTTTCTTTAATAAATCGGCGGTTTCCATAGGGCTTAGGGTACTTCTACCGTATTGAGGATTTCATTCAGGATATCTTCCGTGCGGATGTTTTCGGCTTCGGCTTCATAGGTCAGTCCGATTCTGTGGCGCATGACGTCGAAGCAGACGGCGCGGATGTCTTCGGGTATCACATAACCGCGGCGTTTGAGGAATGCGTAAGCTTTGCCCGCCAGAGCCAGATTGATGCTGGCGCGCGGAGAAGCGCCGTAAGCGATCAGCGGCGCGAATTTATCCAGGTGGTAGCGGTCGGGATAGCGTGTGGCGAATACGATATCCGTGATATAGTTTTCGATTTTTTCATCCACATAGACCTCTTTCGTCAGCGCGCGGGCCTTGCGGATGGTGTCGGTCGAAACCACGGCCTGGACCTCGGTTCGCGCGTTGCCGATGTTCTGACGGT
>CAMWSI010000225.1 GCA_947176875.1 uncultured Bacteroidales bacterium | reverse complement strand
CGGCGATGACTATCCGATGTATTATGTGAATTGGGAAGAGGCTCAGGAATTCTGCTCGAAATTGAGTCAAAAGACGGGTAAGAAATACCGATTGCCGACGGAGGCGGAGTGGGAGTATGCGGCGCGTGGCGGTCAAAACGCGGACGGCACGAAATACGCGGGGAGCGATGACATAGACGAGGTGGCGTGGTTCCGTGACAACAGTGGCGATATGACACATCCGGTAGGCCAGAAGAAGCCGAACGGCTTGGGGCTTTACGACATGACCGGCAACGTCTGGGAGTGGTGTTCGGACTGGTACGGTTCGTACGGCAGTTCATCGGCTGTCAATCCGCAGGGGCCGTCGAGTGGGTCTAACCGCGTGGCCCGCGGGGGTAGCTGGGGCAGCATCGCGCAGTTCTGCCGCGTGTCGTTTCGGAACAGCCTCACGCCCGGCTACCGGTTCAGCTATTTGGGCTTCCGCGTTGTCTGTGAGCGTTAGGTTAATAAGGGGCATCCCATCCGGCTTAAGCTGAAATAAAAGAGAAAGCTGGCGGTGTCGGCAAGCAGGCCGCAGGGAGGCCTGCAGCAAGACACCGCCGGTTTCCCAAAATTGAAAAATTAAAATGACTATGAAAAAAATTAGATTGATACGATTGGCCGCTTGGGCGTTGCTGTGGAGCGGCCTCGGATACGGCGGCCCGTTGTCGGCCGCGGAGGTAGTACCGTCTGTGGCGGATAGCGTGTTTATAGTGCCCTCGCATATTCAAATGTTCGATTGCGCCTACAACCGCGTGACGTCCTTGGACGTGAGCGGTTGCGATTCGCTGCGCACGCTGCACGCGGAATACAACCGTTTGTCGTTGCCGGCCTGCTACACCTTGTCCCGCCCGTTGCCGTCCGGAACGCGCTTGTATCTGAGCCCGCAAACCGATACCTGCTCGGTCAGCCTGGCCGTGGAGGAGGAATGGAATTTGGGCTCGTTTTTGCAAGGCCGGCTGCCGGACATAGCGGGCCGTCAGACCGAATGGAAATTGACGGCCGATGCGGGCACTGAGTTATCGGAAGCGCAATACAGCCATACGGATGGCTCCGTGCGCTTTCATCAGGCCGGCTTCTATTGGTTGGTGTTGACGAACGCGGCTGTATGCGGTTCTACGGACTGGGCTACGGTCGGACCGGTCGAATACCGGTTTCGCATCGCGGTTGGCATTTTCGGCTCTTCCACAACGGTGTCGGTCGGAGGAGGCCGTCTGACGTATCTGGACGTTGATGGCGGGGATGTCGGGCATGCGCTGACCGCCTTGCGGATTCCCGATAATGGGGCGTTGTCCTATTTGCGGGTTTCGGGCAACCGTTTGCCCTTGTCCGCTTTGGCGGATTTACTGGTGCGGCGTCAGGAACGGGCCGAATTCCGTCTCGATCCGCAGTCCGATTCGGTGCGTTTGGCGTTGGAGGAAGTCTGGGACTTGGGTTCGGAATGGCGGATAGGCGGTACCGCGACGCAATGGACGCTCTACCCCAAGGTCGCCGGTATGAACCGGCGCTATACGTGTAGTTCGGATGGGGTATTCCTTTTCCATGAGCCGGGCAATTACCGCTTGGAGTTGAAGAACGACAGTGTCTGCGACTACAATTGGGGCAGTCGGCAAGAACCGGTAACGTTTACCTATTATATCACGGTAACGGGGACGCGGCCCGGGGATACGACGGCCAACGAGGCGGGTTTGGCGCATGAAACGGGCATTGTCTATACGCGGGGCCGTACGATCTGCCTGTCGGAAGATATGGGCGAGGTCTGCGTCTATACGCAGGCGGGGCAGAAGGTGTATGAGGGCCGGGCCATGGAGATACCGGTGACGCGTGCTGGCTTTTATGTCGTGCAGGCCGGAAACCGTCGGTTCAAGGTAGTGGTGCGTTAATCAAACAATTTAAGAAAGGAGCAAGACAATGAAAATGATGAGATATATAATCGGATGGAGCCTGACGCTGTCGCTGTTCGGAGGACAGGGCCTGTCGGCTCAGGTCAGGGATGTGCAGCCGGGCGATACGGTGCGCATGACGTGGGAGGCGCGTGCCGGGGAGCGGAAGGCGTTTGAATTCCGCGGTAATGCGGAAACCGCGTTTATCGTGGACTGGGGCGACGGGGACACGAATGTCTATGTGGGGCGCGGCACGGAGAACCTGAAGGCGGTGCATATGTACGGCAAGGCGGGGACTTTTGACGTTTTGCTTTATGGTGGTGAGAATTTGTTGGAAGTCGTGTCTTTGAATCTGGCGTTTTATACGGAGGCGGCCTTCGGTATGGAGTTGGAGATGGTGGCGGTGAATGGCGGCACGTTTTCGATGGGGGCGACGTCGGAGCAGGGTTCGGATTATGAATCGGACGAGAAGCCGGTTCATAGCGTGGCGTTGAGCAGTTTTTATATCGGCCGGTACGAGGTGACGCAGGCGCAGTGGAATGCTGTGATGGGGACGAATCCCTGTTCGTCGTCTTATGGTTTGGGGGATGATTATCCGGTGTATAATGTATCGTGGACGGAGGCGGTTGAGTTTTGCAATAAGTTGAGTCAAAAGACGGGTAAGAAATACCGATTGCCGACGGAGGCGGAGTGGGAGTATGCGGCGCGTGGCGGCCAAAAGGCGGACGGCACGAAGTACGCCGGGAGCGATGCGATAGGTGCTGTGGCGTGGTACAAAGACAACAGTGGCAAGGCGCATCCGGTGGGTCAGAAGCAACCGAACGGTTTGGGACTTTACGACATGAGCGGCAACGTCTGGGAGTGGTGCCAAGACTGGTACGGTTCGGATTATTACAGCAGTTCGTCGGCGACTAATCCGCAGGGGCTGTCGAGTGGGTCTTTCCGCGTGCACCGCGGGGGTGGCTGGAACCGCTCCGCGCTGAGCTGCCGCGTGTCGCTTCGGAGCTACGGCACGCCCGGCC